>NZ_SJOP01000010.1 GCF_004331415.1 Kosakonia quasisacchari | reverse complement strand
AAAGAAAAGCCTCCGTAACGGAGGCTTTTTTATGCTCAGGAGATAACTCAACGTAATCAGGCGTTATAGGCGTTTTCGCCGTGGCTGTTCACATCCAGCCCTTCACGCTCTTGCTCTTCCGGTACGCGCAGGCCTACCGTCATGTCCGCCAGTTTGTAACCGATATAGGCTACAACGCCAGACCACACGATAGTGATGGCAACGCTTTCCAGCTGTACCAGCAACTGATGGCCCATGGTCACACCTTCAGCGTAACCCACACCGCCCAGCGATGTAGAAGCGAAGACACCGGTGAGGATACAGCCAACGATGCCGCAGACACCGTGCACACCGAAGACGTCACACGGGTCATCGACGCGCAGCATACGTTTCAGTGCCGTAACACCCCACAGCCCAGCCAGACCGGCAATCAGGCCAACAATCAGCGCACCGCCGACACCCACATAACCACAGGCCGGAGTGATGCCAACCAGGCCTGCAATCGCGCCAGAACACGCCCCCAGCAGAGACGGCTTGCCGCGCATTGCCCACTCGCCAAATACCCAAGCCAGGATAGCGGCCGCAGTAGCCACGACAGTGTTTACGAAAGCCAGCGCAGCAATTTCATTCGCTGAGCTTGCAGAGCCGGCGTTGAAGCCAAACCAGCCAACATACAGGATAGCGGTGCCAGTGAAGACCATCGGCAGGTTATGCGGTTTGAACGCTTCTTTGCCAAAACCGACACGTTTGCCAATCAAGTAAGCACCCACCAGGCCTGCAATGGCGGCGTTAATATGTACAACTGTACCGCCCGCGAAATCCAGCGCGCCGTGCGTTGCCAGCAGACCACCGCCCCAGACCATGTGCGCAATCGGCACATAAGAGAGCGTCAGCCACACCACCACGAAAATCAGCACCGCAGAGAAGCGGATACGCTCAGCCAGCGCACCAACAATCAGGCCCACAGTGATACAGGCGAAAGAGCCCTGGAACGCTACGTGGATGTACTGATAAATGCTGCCCATCACAGCTTTCAGTTCGATGTTTTTCAACATCACCCAGTTGAAATTCCCGAAGAAGCCGTTGCCCTCACCAAAGGCCAGCGAGTAGCCATACACCACCCAGAGGATGCACACCAGAGCGAACGTGACGGCAACCTGCGTCAACATCGACAGCACGTTTTTACCGCGGATCAAACCGCCGTAGAACAGCGCAATGCCCGGAATGCTCATAAACAGCACCAGCGCGGTGCAAATCATCATAAAGCCGTTGTCGGCTTTATCCGCCACAGCGGGAGCCGCCGCCATCGCCAGACCTGGTAGCACCGCCAGCGAAGCAAGAGCTGTTTTTAATGTTGTGTTTTTCATTGTTCCGATCCCCATCACTGTGTGTCAGGTATTACAGTGCCGCTTCGTCGGCTTCGCCGGTACGAATACGAATGACGCGTTGCAGCTCGGCAACGAAGATTTTGCCGTCGCCAATTTTTCCGGTGTAGGCCGCTTTGCTGATCACATCGATCACTTCATCGAGTTGATCGTCAGCGATCGCCACATCAATTTTCACTTTTGGCAGGAAATTGACGCTATATTCCGCACCGCGGTACAGCTCAGCGTGACCCTTTTGACGGCCAAAGCCTTTCACTTCAGTTACGGTCAACCCTTGAATACCAATAGAAGAAAGTGCTTCGCGCACGTCTTCAAGTTTGAATGGCTTAATCACCACGGTAACCAGCTTCATAGATCCCCCTCCAGTCGAATTCGATAATGGCCGCAGCTAACACGCAATAGACATTGCAATCGTTGTGCCAGGAATGAAAACAAGGAAGATTTCAGGTTGTTAGTGCGCCCGGACGGGCAGAGCAAGAAAGGTAAAAAAATATGCTTGTGATTCGGCAGGTTAAGCGCAAAGAAAAACGCACCATGACAGTGCACGGTGCGTTACTTTTTTGCACCAACAAAGATTCCGTGAAGGCGCGTGCTTAATTTTGGTGCATCAGGCGATAAGCGACTCTTCGCGCGCGCTGGCGGCCAGCTCTTCACCGGCAAGCTGTAACTGATACATCTGCCAGTAACGGCCTTTCGCTTCAAGCAGTTGCTGATGCGTGCCGCGCTCAACAGCCTGCCCGCGATGCAGCACCAGAATTGTTTCTGCCTCAACAATGGTTGATAAACGGTGTGCGATCACCACCAGCGTCGTATGCTCACGCACTGCCGCCAGCGCGTGCTGAATCGCCTGTTCGGTGCCGGAATCGATGTTCGCTGTCGCCTCATCCAGAATCAGGATCTGCGGCGTCTCAACCAAAACGCGCGCCAGCGCCAGCAGCTGTTTTTGACCCACCGAGAGATTATTACCCTGCTCGCCCAACCGGGTGTAAATGCCGTCGCTCATTGTGCGTGCCAGGTCAGCCAGTTGCACGGTTTCCAGCGCTTTCCACACCTGCGCTTCGCTGATATCGCGCCCCAGCGTCACGTTGGCATAGAAGCTATCCGCCAGCACCACTGGATCTTGTTGCACCATCGCCACGCCTTTACGCAGCGGCGCGTGCCCTAACGCAGAAAGAGGTCGCCCATCGAGACGGATCTCCCCTTTCGTTAGCGGGTAATACCCCATTAACAGGCTGGCCAGCGTACTTTTACCGCTGCCCGTATGTCCCACCAGCGCGACAAAACTGCGCGGTTCAACGTGCAAGGAGATATCCTGCAGCACCAGTTGATCGTCGCGATAAGCAAAAGAGAGATTGTCGATGTCGATAGCCCCGCTTTGTAGCGGCGCGTCATCGTAACCGTAAGTCTGGCGCGGTCGGTCCATCAACTCGAACACGCGCTCACCGGCGACCACTGCCTGCTGCAACATCGACTGCTGCGTTGTCAGCTCAATCAACGGCTCGTTGAGACGACCGAGATAACTGATAAAAGCGTACAGCACACCGACTTCGACCGTGCCAACGGAAGAAAAGCCGAACAGCATCAGCAAGCCGCACAGCACCATCGCGGAGAAAAGGCTCAGCAGAGGACGCAGTAAAAAACCGTCCAGCCGCAGGGTTTGCATACGGGCGATATAGTGTGAACGGCTGGATTCGCTCATGCGTTCCCCAAAACGCGCCTGCTGCCGGAACTGCTGAATAACGCTCATTCCGTTGATGATTTCGTTGAAACCATCGTTGATATCCGCCAGGTAAGCACGCATGCGCCGCACAATGGGTGTGCTGTAACGCTGGTATATCAGCATCACAATCAATACTGCCGGGAAAATCGCCATTGCCACCAGCGCCATGCGCCAGTCGAGGCTGAACATCGCCACCAGCATCGCACCAATCAACGCCGCGCTGCGCAACACTGTTGCCACCACCGTGACGTAGAGATCGCGGATCACTTCGGTATCGTTGGTCACGCGCGAAATAATCTGCCCGACGGGCTGGGTATCAAACGCGCTGAGCGGCTGGCGCAGGGCGGCATCCATCACATCGGTACGCAACTGTTGCACTACGCCAACCGCCGCCTGGTTAAACAGCAACGCTTGCGCATAGTGCAGCAGCGCCGCCAGCAGCTGCAGGCCGAGATAAACCGCTGCCATCCCGGCAACCACGCCGAGCGGCAGAGAGTTTTTCGCCACCATATTATCGATAAAGTAGCTGATCAGCGCCGGGCCGGAGACTTCGGCAATCGCCGCGACCCACAGCATCAGCACCGCTCTAGCCAACGGTTTGCGCCACGGCGAACCGTACTTCAGTAAGCGTTTGAGTGTTGGCCACTGTTTGGTGAAATTACGCATCAACCGCCTCCTGCGGAACATCATTCAGCGCCGCCTCCAGTTGCTGATAACGATACATATCGCGATACCAGCCCGGCTGGCGCGCCAGTTGCTCGTGCTGGCCGCGTTGTGCGATGTGTCCATGCTGCATGACAATAATCTCACTGGCTTCGGTCAGTGCCGACAGGCGATGCGCGCTGATAATAACGGTGCGTCCTTCGCCCCACTGGCGCAGATTATGCAAAATCTGATGTTCAGTACGCCCATCCACGGCGGAGAGCGCATCATCAAGAATTAAAATCTCCGCGTTCAGCAGCAACGCGCGGGCAATAGAAATTCGCTGCTTTTGCCCGCCGGAGAGCATCACGCCGCGCTCACCCACTTCGGTGTCATACCCCTGCGGCAGGCGCAGAATATCGTCGTGCACGCTAGCAAGTTTCGCGACATGCTCGATCTCCTCTTGCGTCGCGCCAGGTTTACCCAACGCAATATTGCTGCCTACGGTATCGGAGAAGAGGAACGGCGTCTGGTTGACCACCGCCAGGCGGCTGCGCCAGGCGTCGAGCTGAAGGCGCGTTAACGGGATATCGTGAAAACGGATATCGCCCTGCTGAACGTCAAAATGGCGCTGAATTAAAGACAGAAGCGTGGTTTTCCCGGCGCCTGTCGGGCCGCAAATGCCCAACATCTGGCCTGGCGTCAGCGTCACAGACACGTTGTTGAGCACCGCGCTTTCAGTCTGCGGGTAACGAAATTCACGGATCGCGATATTCAGATTGCCGCGCCCTTCCGGCACCGGTTCGGGACCGTCATCCACAACCGGCGCTTCTGCCAGCATATCGCGGATACGACTGTAAGCAGCGCTGCCGCGCTCGACGATATTAAACATCCACGCCAGCGCCAACATCGGCCAAATCATCAGCCCCAGATACATGGCGAAGCTGGTCAACTGGCCGAGCGTTAAGGAACCGTGCACCACCATCCAACTGCCGCCGCCAATCGCCAGCATATTTGCCATCCCAATGGCGATATAAATAGTGGGATCAAACCGGGCATCAACGCGGGCCACGCGCATGTTTTTCGCACCGGTGTCGGCTGCCTCACGGCTGAACAGCGCCGACTGGCGATCCTCCAGGCCAAACGCTTTGATCATGCGAATGCTGGTCATGCTCTCCTGAGTTCGATCGTTTAACGCAGAAAATGCCGCCTGCGCTAGCTTAAAGCGCTGATGCAACTGATCGCCGTAACGCTTGATAACCAGCGCCATGATCGGCATCGGTAACAGCGACAGCAGCGTGAGTTGCCAGCTGATTTGCGTTGACATCACGACCAGCACCACGCAGCCCATCACCAGCGAATCCACCAGCGTCAGCACCCCTTCACCCGCGGCAAAAACCACGCGATCGACATCGTTGGTCGCACGCGCCATCAAATCACCGGTGCGGTGACGGAGATAAAATTCCGGGTGTTGTCGGCTCAACTGACGGTAAAAGTCTTCACGCAGTTCAACGGCCAGTTGAAAGGATGCGCCGAACAGCCAGACGCGCCAGACGTAGCGCAGCAAGTAGGTGACGATCGCAACAGCGACCAAAACACCCACCCACATCCACACTTGTTGCGTCGTGAAGTGCTGTTCGGTAACGCCATCCACCACGATCCCCACCACTTTGGGCGGGATAAGCTGCAAGATAGCAATAATAATAAGTAAGGCGACAGCCCCGAGATAGCGTTGCCATTCCCGGCGAAAGTACCAGCCTAACTGAGCAAATAATCGCACGCGGTTACATCCTGAACGTGATTTTCCGGCAGTGAATTACTGCCGCGAGGGTTATTCAATGGGTAAAGCCGTGGTGTATTTTATCTGTTCCATGGCGAAGCTAGAAGTGACATCTGACAGGCCCGGAACGCTGTTCACAAGCTTCTTGTAAAAGTCATCATAGCGTTTCATATCTGCCACCTGCACACGCAGAAGATAGTCGTATTCTCCCGCCATGCGCCAGAAACCGAGCACTTCCGGCATCTGCGTGACTTCGCTAACGAAACGGCAGTACCAGTCGCTGCTGTGATGTTGGGTTTTGATCAGTACAAACGCCGTCAAATTTAACCCCAGTTTTTCGGCATCCAGCACCGCCACCCGACCGAGTAAAATGCCGTCATCTTCCAGCCGCTTCAGACGTTTCCAGCACGGTGTGGTGGTCAGATTAACGGCATCTGCCAGCGCCTGCAAAGAGAGCGAACAATCCTGTTGCAGCAGCGAAAGCAGCTTACGGTCAATTTTATCTAACATTACCTACCTCAGGAGAATATTTTTCTCTAAACAGTCTAATACAAAGGTGAAATGACAACCCTTTTTTCTTTCTCTTTCGCTAGACTGGGCACAAAATGACAAACGGATAATCACCATGAATAGCAATTGGGTTAAATACGCTATTAACGAAATCAATGCGGACGCACAGCGCTCGGCAGATACCCATTTGATCCGTCTGACGCTGCCGGGTTTTGCAGGCATCAACCTCTATTTAAAAGATGAAAGCACCCACCCGACCGGCAGCCTGAAGCACCGTCTGGCGCGCTCGTTGTTTCTTTACGGTTTATGCAACGGCTGGATCAAAGAGGGCACCACGATTATTGAGGCCTCTTCCGGTTCTACCGCGGTTTCAGAAGCGTGGTTCGCACGGCTTTTAGGTTTACCGTTTATCGCCGTAATGCCGCACTGTACGGCGAAACGCAAGATTGAGCAGATTGAGTTCTACGGCGGTCGCTGCCACTTTGTCGATAGCGCCTGCGAGATTTACGACGAGTCCGAACGGCTGGCAAAAGAGTTGAACGGTCACTATATGGATCAGTTCACTTTTGCCGAGCGCGCAACCGACTGGCGCGGCAATAACAATATTGCCGACAGTATTTTCCGTCAGATGAAAAACGAACCGCACCCGCAACCCGATTATATTGTGATGAGCGCGGGCACCGGCGGGACTTCCGCCACCATAGGCCGCTATATTCGCAGCCAGGGTTATGGCACCCAGTTGATGGTGGTCGATCCTGAAAATTCAGTGTTCCTCGACTATTGGCAACATCGTGACGCCAGCCTGCGAAGCTCGGTGGGCAGTAAAATCGAAGGCATTGGCCGCCCGCGTGTAGAACCGTCATTCATTGCCGACGTGGTAGATGAGATGCTGCGTGTGCCGGATGCGGCAAGTATTGCCACCGCACAATGGCTGGAAACGCAACTGGGGCGCAAAGTGGGCGCATCCACCGGCACCAATATGTGGGGTGTGTTGCAGCTTGCCGCGCGGATGCGCGAAGAAGGCCGCAGCGGATCTATCGTGACGCTGTTGTGCGACAGCGGTGAACGCTATCTGGACACCTACTACAATCCGCAATGGGTAGCGGCGAACTTTGGTGATATTGAGCAATGGAGAGCCGAAATCACCCGCCTTACGGCATAAAAAAAGCCAGGCAGTAGCGCCTGGCTTGCTGGAAAGATCTTTTCATTCGGGGGAATAAGGAAGATTGGGTGTGTCCAGCCAGTGTGTCAAAAAGTGTGATACCGCCTGATCCCGGCAGTGTCCAATCACCGGTAAATGGGGCAGCGCCGCACGCAGTTGCGGCATGGCGTTGCCCATGATCATTCCTTTTCCGACGCTTTCGAGCATCTCTCTGTCATTCATCGCATCGCCAAATGCCATGCAATCCTGCAACGAATAACCCAACGTCGTGCTGAGCACCGCCAGCGCCGAGCCTTTATTGCATCCCACCGGCAGAATTTCCAGGCAATCCATCGCCGAGAAACACAAGTGCGTACGAGCGCCCAGCGCCTCATTTAGCTGAATGCGCAAACGGCAGAGATCGTCGTGATCGCCAACAAAGCAGATCTTGGTAACGTCATGCGCGGACAGACGTTTTAGATCGGTGAGCTGGTAGGTAAATCCGCTGGAAAGGTGCGCCTGCAACGTCTCTGGCAGCGCTTTGTCGGTCAACCAACCCGAATCATTGAAAACGTGGACAGAGGCATCGGTCTCCCAGCGGCTGTGCAGCACCAGATCGGCCACTTCCGGGTTGAGATCTTGGCGATACAACACCTCACCTTCACGAGAGTGGATCCGCGTACCATTGCCAGTAATTAAAAAGGCATCCATCGCGATAGCACTGAGAATGCGGCGCATCTCCAGCGCGTGCCGCCCGGTCGCGAAAGTCAGTGTCACCTCCCGCTCATGTAAGCGCCGGAGTGTAGCTAACGTTCGATCGCCCAAACGATGGTCGGGCATTAACAAGGTGCCATCCATGTCAAAAGCGGCCAGACGTGCCATGATTTTTCTCCGCTTGCTGTGCGTTATGGTGAAGTTCAGTGTTGCGTTCCAGTATTGCGTGGGATATACGGAAGTAATAGTGAATAGATGAAAATTATTGTTCCGGGTTTATGCGACAACTGAATCGGCTTAATCAATACCAGCGCCTGTGGCAGGCATCCGCCGGTGAGGCGCAATCCGTCAGCATTGGTGAACTGGCAACGCGCTGTTTTTGCAGCGAGAGGCATATGCGCACACTGCTGCGCCAGATGCAGGAAGCGGGTTGGTTAAACTGGCAGTCGCAATCCGGGCGCGGCAAGCGCGGTGAGCTTCATTTTCTCGCCACGCCTGAATCTCTGCGTAGCGGAATGCTGGAGTTCGCGTTAAACGCCGGGCAACAGCAGAACGCGCTGGCATTGGCGCAGCTCGATCCTGCCGATCTTCGCGCATTGCTCAATCCCTTTCTGGGTGGCTTATGGCAAAACGAAACGCCGACGCTGCGCATTCCCTATTATCGCCCGCTGGATCCGCTGGTACCGGGATTTCTTCCCGGCCGCGCGGAGCAGCATTTAGTTGGGCAGATTTTTAGCGGTTTAACGCGTTTTGTGACGCGTAGTTTCCAGCCGCAGGGCGATTTGGCACATCACTGGGATGTCAGTCCCGATGGGCTATGCTGGCGTTTTTATCTGCACGCAACGTTGCACTGGCATAACGGCGACGCCGTGACGGCTGAACAATTACTGGCGCAGTTGCATATGCTGCTGACGTTGCCCGCCTTGCAAAAACTGTTTGCCAGCGTCGAGCGTATCGAGATAACACATCCCTGGTGTTTGACCTTCAAGCTACATAAGCCAGATTATTGGCTGGCACACAGGCTTGCCAGCTATGGTAGCCGCCTGGCACACCCGCAGCATCCAATGCTGGGTACCGGGCCTTTTCGGCTGGTGTCATTCAGCCGGGAACTGGTTCGCCTGGAAAGCCATGACTATTACCACCAGGGGCACCCGCTGCTTAAAGCGGTGGAATTCTGGATAACCCCACAGCTTTTTGAACAAGGTCTGGGCACCAGTTGCCGACACCCGGTGCAGATTGCTATTGGCGAGGCTGATGAATTGCAGCACTTACAGCCAGTGAGCAATAGTATCAGCCTGGGGTTCTGCTACCTTACTTTACGCCCGGGCGCACGGTTAAATGACGCACAGTTACGCCGCCTGGTGCAGATTATTCATCACTCTTCGCTGCTGCAAACGCTGCCGCTGGATGAAAATCTTATCACTCCAAGCCGGGAGCTATTACCAGGCTGGCAAATGCCTGACTGGCCCACCGAACTGGCACCGCTTCCGGACAAACTCACGCTGGTTTATCACTTACCCGTGGAGTTACACACCATGGCGGAACAGTTGAAGCAGCATCTGCAAACGCTTGGCTGTGAGTTGACGGTAATTTTCCATGACGGCAAGAATTGGGAAGGCTGTACTCAGCTCGCCAGCGCCGATTTAATGATGGGCGACAGGCTGATCGGCGAAACGCCAGAATGCACGCTGGAACAGTGGCTGCGCTGCGATCCGCTGTGGCCAAACCTGCTGAGCGCTCAACAATTTTCACATCTGCAAGCCACACTGGATGCGGTTCAACATCAGCCCGACGAACAGCAGCGCAACCGCGCGCTGCAGGATGTTTTTTATCAGTTGATGGACAAGGCCATTCTCACCCCACTGTTTAATTATCAGTATCGCATTAGTGCGCCGCCGGGCGTGGAAGGCATCCACTTAAATACCCGCGGCTGGTTTGATTTTGCCGAAGCCTGGCTCCCTGCCCCATCGCTGTGAAGAAGCTGGTCGCTGCCAGCCGCTCGCGCTACCATAGCGCTTTATTTGTCATTGTCAGGAAGAATTATGAAACGTGCCGTTGTCGTGTTTAGTGGCGGACAAGACTCCACAACCTGCCTGGTTCAGGCGTTGCAGCACTACGAAGAAGTGCATTGCGTGACCTTCGATTACGGCCAGCGTCATCGCGCTGAAATTGATGTGGCACGAGAACTGGCGCTGACGCTGGGTGCTCGCGCACATAAAGTGCTGGATGTGACGTTGCTGAATGAACTGGCGGTGAGTAGCCTGACGCGCGACAGCATCCCTGTTCCGGATTATGAACCCGACGCGACCGGCATTCCGAACACCTTCGTGCCTGGGCGTAATATTCTGTTTCTGACGCTGGCCGCAGTGTATGCCTATCAGGTGCAGGCGGAAGCGGTGATCACCGGCGTATGCGAAACGGATTTTTCCGGTTATCCCGACTGCCGCGATGAGTTCGTTAAGGCGCTGAATCATGCGGTCAACCTAGGTCTGGCAAAAGAGATTCGTTTCGAAACGCCGCTGATGTGGATTGATAAAGCCGAGACTTGGGCGCTCGCGGATTACTGGGGCAAGCTGGATCTGGTGCGCAGCGAGACGCTGACCTGCTATAACGGCATCAAAGGCGATGGCTGCGGGCATTGCGCGGCCTGTAACCTGCGCGCCAATGGTTTACAGCACTACCTTGCGGATAAATCTGCCGTGATGGCGGCAATGAAACAGAAAACCGGGCTCAAGTAAGCACGATGCACGGCCCGGTGAGCGTGAGCGCCACCGGGCTTTGGCCTGATGGCGGGATTGCTTTATTCGAACGACGAAACGACGCGAAATTGATGAATTAATCGCCTTCGCGGATCATCTTCTCCAGCCTTTCTCTCAGTTCACCTTCCAGCGCCAGCGCTTTTTGCGTTTTGAGATCGATACAGACGAACGTCACCAGCGCGTCAGCAACCATTTGCCCCTCAGGGTTCAATGTCACCGCCTGGCTCAGCACACCGCTTTTGCCATTAATCTGCTGCACATGGCTGGTCACCGTAAGCACATCGCCCAATACGGCCGGGCGGCGATAGTTGATATTGATATTGACCACCACGAAAGCGATGTTGTTGGCGGTCATCCATTTAAAGCTCTCGTTGTTTTCCAGCCCATCCCAGCGCGCCTCTTCAAGGAACTCAAGATAGCGGGCATTATTCACATGTTGGTAGACATCAAGATGAAAACCACGAACTTTGATTTGCGTCTGCATAGCGCTTCAACCTTTACCGTTTATAGTTATAGAGACAGAGGTCATACTGGTATGACCTCTTTATTCTGGCAAAGATTAGCGACTACGCAAGCGGCTTACAGTTTCAGGTTCGACAGATTACGCTCAACCAGCGTCCCTCCTATGCCTGGCACTTGCTTAAGATCGTCTACAGATTTAAACGGGCCATACTCTTCCCGATAACTGACAATCGCCTGGGCTTTCTTGATTCCAACGCCATTCATGACCCGCGACAACTCTTCTGCCGTTGCGCTATTGATACTCACCCGGGTACCACCTTCATCATCCGCGCTTTTCGCCGCATCCTGCGCTTTGGTTTGCGCTGACGTGGCGGCATCGCTTTTACTTTGCACTGCGGGTGGCTTAGCCGCAGCAGAAGGTGCTGCCAGAGCACTGTGGCTCAGCGTCGCGCAAGCGAAGGAAAGCGAAATTAAGAGTGCTTTGATTCCATGTTTCATTGTGTTTCTCCTTTGTTTTCAACGCCAGGCAACAATAACCACAACAATGAACGCAGACAAAACACAAATATCGAAAATGGAAAAGGCCGCGAAAGCGGCCTTTAAGGTTTGCAGAGTATTACTCTTTTTTTGCGAGGCGCATCGTGCCTTTTTATTGCTGTGGCTCAGCGACGATGTCACCTAGTTTGATCTTGGCTTCTTTACGCAGATTGCTCATCAACGCTTCAAACGCGATTTGCGCGTTGTTCTGCGTGATGCCCTGCACCATTGCTTTCTTCTGCGCATCCGGCATTGTACCTGCTTTCACTTCGTCCAGCGCCATGATAACGACATTGCCTTGCTGATCGTTGGCGGTGCCGAAGGAGGGTTTATCTTTTGCTGGCAGCGGCAGATTGAATGCCGCCTGGCTCACCGGATCCTGGCCAGTACGTGCCAGCGTTTTCGCCTCGCCAAAGCTCAGGCCAGCCGCTTTCAGCGCATCATCACCTTTACCGGCTTTCAGCTCGCCCAGCAGCTTATCCGCATCAAGTTTTGCTTGTTGCTCCGCTTTGTTGTGCTTCACGATATCGCTGACCTGAGTTTTTACTTCGTCCAGCGGCTTGATCGCTTCGGCTTTGTGATCGGAAATACGCAGCACAAATGCGCGGTCGCCATCAACAGTGATGATGTCTGAGTTGCTGCCTGGCGTACCGTTCTGCCCGACCAGACCGCCATTGAAAATGGCATCGCTTACCGGTTTGAAATTCAGCTCTTCCGGCAGGTTATCGCGACCGAACCAGCCTGTCTGTACTGCTTTGGCACCAGCAGCCTGCTCAGCGCCCGCCAGCGATTCGTTATCGTTGCTCGCTGCTTCGCTCACTTTCTGCTGCAGTGCGTACCATGCATCCAGCGCTTTTTCCTGTTTCACTTTCGCTGCCAGTTCGTCACGCACATCGTTCAACGGTTTCACCTGCGCAGGCTGGATATCATCCAGACGTGCAACCAGGTAACCCACAGACGATTTAATGACGCCAGACAGCTGGCCTTTATCTTTCAGACCGGCGTTCTTCAACTCTTCCGGCGTGGTAGCGTCTTCAAGCCAGCCCATATCACCGCCGTTACGGGCAGAGATGATATCTACAGATTTCGCTTTTGCCAGGGTCGCAAAGTCGGCGCCTTTTTTCAGCTCATCCAGCACCGCTTTCGCTTCGTCTTCTGTTTTGGTCTGGATAATGCTGTAGCGATTACGCTGCGGCTGAGTGAACTGATCCTGATGCTGATCGTAATAAGCTTGGATTTGCTCGTCGGTGACGTTTTCCTGCATTGATGCAGCATCCAGCTTGATATAGCTTACGCGGAACTGCTCCGGCGATATAAAGCGGCTCTTGTTCTGATCGTAATAGCTGGAAACTTCTTCATCGCTCGCGGTCTGCTTCGCCGCCAGCGCGTTGACATCAATCACCGCCTGGCGCACAACACGCTGTTGAGCGACCAGCGCAGCCAGCTCGTCGGTCTCACCTTTGAGCATGAAATCAGTACCGGCAACGGCGTTAATCAATTGCTGAGAGGTTAACTGGTTGCGCAGCGCCTGAGCATATTGATCGGTGCTCATCCCCATCTGGTTTACGATGGCGCTGAAGCGATTGTTATCGAATTTACCGTTAGCCTGAAATGCCTGAGTGGAGAAAATCGCTTTTTTCACCTGATCATCGCTAATACCGAGACCCAGATTTTTTGCGTACTGATCCAGCAGGGCTTCATCAATTAAGCGGTTGAGCACTTGCTGACGCACAGATTTCATGTAGTTTTCGTTAGCCGCCAGCTCAGAGAACTGATCGCCCAGTTGCTGCGCCATACGATTGCGCTCGCTATTCACCGCATTTTCAAACTGTGAACGGCCGATTTCCTGGCCATTAACCTTTGCGGCGTAATTATTGTTACCGCCAATCAGGTAGTTACCTACGCCAGTCAAAATGAATGACACGATAATCAAACCCAAAATGATCTTGAGCACGACGTGATTTGCCGCCGCGCGTAAATTGTCCATCATGGTGTAACAACACTCCGCTGTAGGTGACTGTAGATCTCAGGCAGCTCAAGTTGCCCGCTGCGTGTAAACGCGTATTTTGACAAGAAAACGGGGTAATTGTTAGCCCGCATTGTGTATTAACTCGCAGAAAGTGCATTTGCACAAACAAAAAAGGCACATCTCGCGATGCGCCCTTGTAGTTTGCCGCTATCCCTTCAAAGGGAAGGCGATCAGTTTACTGCGTCTTTCAGTGCTTTGCCTGCGCGGAAACCAGGAACTTTAGCCGCAGCAATGGTGATTTCTTTGCCGGTCTGAGGGTTGCGGCCTGTACGGGCAGCACGCTCTTTAACTACAAAAGAGCCAAAACCTACCAGCGCTACGTCGTCCCCGGATTTCAAAGAATCAGTAACGGCAGCAATAAAAGCATCTAACACACGTCCAGCCGCAGCTTTAGAGATGTCAGCATCTGCGGCAATCTTGTCTACCAGTTGAGATTTATTCACTCTACTCTTCCTCTCTTTATAATTTATATCGCACCTGAATCCTTCACAGCGCGACCGCGCAGCAGTTATATCAGGCCTGTCATGCCCTTACAACACCAGTTGATGATGACACACCCAACCAGCAATCTAAATTAGCTATACAAAAAAAGGCTGGCAAGTCCGAAATCACTCACCAGCCTTGTTTTTATCAACGCACTTTGCGCAAGGTCACTATTTTGCCGTTACAACCTGCATACCAAAGGGTTCATTTTGCAGCGCAAGGCCAAGAACTTCTTCGATACGCTTAACCGGATGGATATCCAGATCGGCTACAACATTGTCCGGAATCTCTTCCAGATCGCGTTTGTTTTCGTAAGGAATCAGAACAGTCTTAATGCCCCCACGATGTGCCGCCAGCAGTTTTTCCTTCAGACCGCCAATCGGCAGAACCTGGCCGCGCAGGGTAATTTCCCCTGTCATCGCCACATCTGCACGAACCGGATTACCGGTCAGACAAGAAACCAGCGCGGTGCACATCGCAATACCAGCGCTCGGGCCATCTTTCGGCGTGGCGCCTTCCGGTACGTGAACGTGAATATCGCGTTTCTCATAGAAATCGCCGTTGATACCGAGTTTTTCCGCACGGGCACGCACAACCGTCAGCGCCGCCTGGATAGACTCCTGCATCACTTCCCCCAGAGAACCGGTGTAAGTCAGCTTGCCTTTGCCTGGTACACAGGCGGTTTCAATGGTCAGCAAGTCACCGCCCACTTCCGTCCATGCCAGCCCGGTGACCTGACCCACACGGTTTTCATCGTCCGCACGGCCATAATCAAAGCGCTGTACACCAAGGTAGTCATGCAGGTTTTCACCGTTGATCTCGATATGCTTCAGAGACGGATCCAGCAGCAACTGTTTCACCGCTTTCCGGCACAGTTTCGAAATTTCACGCTCCAGACCACGCACACCCGCTTCACGCGTGTAGTAACGGATGATGCCGACAATAGCACTGTCATCAACCGTTAACTCGGTAGGTTTCAGTGCATTACGTTCAATTTGTTTGGTCAGCAGATGACGCTTGGCAATGTTCAGTTTTTCGTCTTCGGTGTAACCAGAAAGACGGATCACTTCCATACGATCCAGCAGCGGCGCTGGAATATTCATGGAGTTGGATGTGGCGACGAACATGACGTCGCTGAGGTCGTAATCCACTTCCAGATAGTGATCGCTAAATGCCACGTTCTGTTCCGGATCCAGGACCTCCAGCAGTGCTGACGCAGGATCGCCGCGCATATCGGACGACATTTTGTCGATCTCATCGAGCAGGAACAGCGGGTTTTTAACGCCCACTTTCGCCATCTTCTGAATCAGTTTGCCCGGCATAGAACCGATGTAAGTACGGCGGTGACCGCGGATTTCCGCTTCATCGCGCACACCACCCAGCGCCATACGAATGTATTTGCGCCCGGTCGCCTTCGCAATGGACTGGCCCAAAGAGGTTTTACCTACCCCTGGCGGTCCCACCAGGCACAGAATCGGGCCTTTCAGTTTGTTCATACGGCTTTGAACCGCAAGATACTCAAGGATACGGTCTTTGACACGCTCGAGGCCGTAGTGGTCGGTATCAAGGATTTCCTGCGCCTGGCGCAGATCTTTTTTGACCTTGCTACGCGCGTTCCACGGTACCTGCACCATCCATTCGATATAGCCGCGCACCACGGTTGCTTCCGCAGACATCGGCGACATCATTTTCAGCTTTTGCAGTTCAGATTCGGCTTTCTCTTTCGCCTCTTTCGGCATTTTCGAGGCGTCGATTTTACGCTTCAGCGCTTCGTTTTCGTCCGGCGCGTCATCCATTTCGCCCAGCTCTTTCTGAATGGCTTTCATCTGTTCATTCAGATAGTACTCGCGCTGGGATTTCTCCATCTGCTTTTTCACGCGATTGCGGATGCGTTTTTCAACCTGCAGCAGATCGATTTCAGACTCCATCATCGCCATCAGATATTCCAGACGTTCGTTGACGTCGGACATCTCAAGCACAGACTGCTTATCCGCCAGTTTCAGCGGCATGTGCGCAGCGATGGTGTCAGCCAGACGCGCAGGATCGTCGATGCTATTGAGCGACGTCAGCACTTCTGGCGGGATTTTTTTGTTGAGCTTGATATAGCCTTCAAACTGGCTGATCGCCGTGCGCACCAGCACTTCCTGCTCGCGCTCATCGATAGCCGGCGAGTCAAGGTATTCTGCTTTCGCTGAGAAGTGCTCACCATCGTCGGCAAGCGTGGTAATGCGCGCGCGCTGAAGCCCCTCGACCAGCACTTTTACCGTGCCATCGGGCAGTTTCAACATTTGCAAAATAGACGCCACGGTCCCGACGGTGAAAAGATCGTTTACACCCGGCTCATCCGTTGAGGCTTCCTTCTGTGCAACCAGCATGATTTTTTTATCATGGTCCATGGCCGCTTCCAGACAACGGATAGATTTTTCCCGTCCCACAAATAACGGAATGACCATGTGCGGATAAACCACCACATCGCGCAACGGCAATACGGGGATTTCAATGCGTTCAGAACGCTCAGGATTCATAGAGCTCTCTCTTAGTTTAAAGTCCGCCAGGTAATCAGGTGACGTGACTGTGCAACACGCACCATTAACATGTAAAGCAGTATATGGGGATGTTTCCCACACATTCAACGCTGTGTTTACGGAAAAATAAAAGGGGAGATAAAATCCCCCCTTTTCGATTAACTGATTGTAAGATTTGGTTAATTATTCGCCAGACGCCTGCTGGGCTTCCGGCTTGCCATAAATCAGCAAAGGTTTGGTTTGCTCCGCGATTACCGACTCATCAATTACCACTTTCTCAACATCTTCGAGTGACGGCAGATCATACATGGTGTCCAGCAAAGCAGCTTCAACGATAGAACGCAGACCACGCGCACCGGTTTTACGCACCATTGCTTTCTTAGCAATAGCGTCAAGCGCTTCGTCACGGAATTCGAGATCCACGCCTTCCAGGTTAAACAGCGCCTGATACTGCTTAGTCAGTGCGTTTTTAGGCTCTTTCAGAATCTGAATCAGCGCTTCTTCGCTCAACTCGCTCAACGTTGCCACTACCGGCAGACGCCCGATGAATTCAGGAATCAGACCGAATTTGATCAAATCTTCCGGTTCAACCTGCGCCAGCAGTTCGCCTTCATTGGCTTTTTCAGCTTTTCCTTTCACTGTTGCGCCAAAACCAATGCCGGAGCCTGTTTCAACACGGTGAGAAATCACCTTATCTAGCCCTGCGAATGCACCACCACAGATAAACAGGATCTTAGAGGTATCGACCTGTAAAAACTCCTGCTGCGGGTGCTTACGTCCGCCCTGCGGCGGAACAGCAGCCACGGTGCCTTCGATCAGCTTCAGCAGCGCCTGCTGTACACCTTCACCGGAAACGTCACGGGTAATCGACGGGTTATCAGACTTACGCGAAATCTTGTCAATTTCGTCAATGTAGACAATCCCGCGCTGCGCTTTCTGCACGTCGTAGTCACACTTCTGCAGCAGTTTCTGGATGATGTTTTCTACGTCTTCACCCACGTAACCTGCTTCGGTCAACGTCGTGGCATCGGCCATAGTGAACGGGACATCCAACAGACGCGCCAGCGTTTCTGCCAGCAACGTTTTACCAGAACCAGTCGGCCCGATAAGCAGGATGTTACTTTTACCCAGTTCAACGCCGTTGCTGGTGTCGCCATTACGCAGACGTTTGTAGTGGTTATATACCGCGACTGCCAGCACTTTTTTCGCCTGCTCCTGACCGATTACATAATCATCAAGATGGTGGCGAATTTCATGCGGAGTCGGCAGCGCGCTACGCTCGCGATGCGGCGCAACTTCTTTAATCTCTTCGCGAATAATGTCGTTACACAGATCCACACATTCGTCGCAGATATACACGGATGGCCCGGCGATCAGCTTACGCACTTCATGCTGGCTTTTGCCGCAAAAAGAGCAGTACAACAGTTTGCCCGAACCATCTTTGCGTTTATCTGTCATGAGTCAAAACCTCTTATCTGTTCTTTGTGCCGCACATGACGACGCATATGCCATTCCAGGCGCAAAACGTTACTCAAGCGTGTGCCGCTTGTACCCAATAGTATAGCGGCACCTGGAGCCTGAGCTTAGTTACGATGGGTTAAAATTGAATCAACCAGCCCGTATTCAACCGCCTCTTGCGCAGCAAGGAAGCGGTCACGTTCAGTATCGCGTTCAATTTGTTCTAAAGATTGACCCGTATGATGCGCCATAAGTTCATTCATGCGCCCTTTCACTTTCAGAATCTCACGCGCGTGGATTTCAATATCCGTCGCCTGGCCCTGATAGCCGCCCAGCGGCTGGTGAATCATCACACGTGAATTTGGCAGGCAGAAACGCTTGCCCTTTGCACCCGCCGTCAGCAGGAATGCGCCCATTGACGCAGCCTGGCCCATACAAATCGTGCTGACGTCCGGCTTAATAAATTGCATGGTGTCATAAATTGACATCCCTGCGGTAATTACCCCGCCAGGCGAGTTAATGTACAGGTAAATGTCTTTTTCCGGGTTTTCCGCTTCCAAAAACAGCATTTGCGCCACAATCAGGTTCGCCATGTGGTCTTCAACCTGACCAGTCAGAAAAATTACGCGTTCCTTGAGAAGACGGGAGTAGATATCGAAAGAGCGCTCACCGCGTGAGGTCTGTTCAATAACCATTGGCACCAGAGCCATATGGGGTGCAAAGTTGTCTCGTTCGCCGCTGTATGACATTTCCGTCTCCTGGATAAAAAATTAACAAACCTGCTGTACTGATTGTACTTGAGTGAGTGGGGTCTGACTACGACGCCTCACGGACGGATTATCAGCCAGAGTCTTTACTGTCGCTATTCCCTTAGTGGGGATGACATTACCTGATTTCAAGCATAACAATCTTTTGCTGTTACGCTAACACTGAAACGCCCTTTTAGCACAGATCTGATAGTCCTGATGCGATAAAAAAAGCCCGTCACCAGCAAGCAGGTGACGGGCTTATTACTTTTAGCTATCGCAGAAGTCGATTAAGCCTGTTGGTTCATCAGTTCGTTAAAGGAAGTGGCTTTCTCAGTCACTTTCGCTTTTTCCAGAACCGCTTCAACCGCTTGTTCTTCCAGCGCGACATTACGCATGTTTTCCATCAGCTCTTTGTTTTTGCTGTAGAATTCGATCACTTCTTTCGGATCTTCATACGCAGATGCCATCTCTTCGATCAGGCCTTTAACGCGCTCTTCGTCAGCTTTCAGCTCGTGGGTACGAATGACTTCGCCCAGCAGCAGGCCAACAACAACACGGCGTTTAGCCTGCTCTTCGAACAACTCGCGCGGCAGCTCCAGAGCTTGTTTCTCGTTGCCACCGAAACGCTGTGCAGCCTGACGGCGCAGAACGTCGATTTCGCTGTCGATCAGTGCAGCCGGAACGTCAATTTCGTTCGCTTTCACCAGGCCTTCAATCGCCTGAGATTTAACACGGTTACGCACCGCGCCTTTCAGCTCGCGATCCATGTTTTTGCGTACTTCAGCGCGCAGACCCGCAACGGAGCCATCTTCAACGCCAAAGCGTTTGATGAACTCTTCGGTCAGTTCCGGCAGCTCACGCTCTTCAACTTTTTTCAGGTTAATGACGAATTTCGCCGCTTTACCTTTCAGGTTTTCTGCGTGGTACTCTTCCGGGAAGGTCACGTCGATGGTGAACTCTTCGCCCGCTTTGTGGCCTTTAATACCGTCTTCAAAGCCCGGGATCATACGACCCTGACCCATTGCCAGTACGAAATCAGTGGCTTTACCGCCTTCGAATTCTTCGCCATCAACGGAACCGGCGAAATCAACGGTCACGCGATCTTCAGCGTCAACAGCACCATCTTTGTCTTTCCAGGTCGCCTGCTGCTTACGCAGAGTTTCCAGCATGGTGTCCACGTCAGCATCGGTCACTTCAACAACCGGTTTTTCAACTTCGATGGTATCCAGCGCTTTCAGCTCAACTTCCGGATACACTTCGAACTCTACAGAGTAGGTGAAGTCTTCGCCCAGTTTGTATTCGCCCGGAACATAGTTCGGTGCGCCAGCTGGGTTGATTTTTTCCTGAATGATCGCATCGATAAAGTTGCGGCTCATCAGATCGCCCAGTACGTCCTGGCGAACAGAAGCGCCATAACGCTGAGCAACAACGGTCATCGGTACTTTACCCTTACGGAAGCCGTCAATACGCACTTTCTTCGCTACGTTGACCAGCTCGCTCTTCACAGCGGTCTCGATGCTGTCAGCAGCGATTGTAATCGTTACACGGCGCCCAAGGCCCTGAGTGGTTTCAACTGAAACTTGCATCTTGTTACCTCAAAAAATCACAGTGCTCGGTCAACTCTACTCTGCGAAGCAAACCGTTTCGCTTGCAGAACCGGGATGTTCTCTCAAATCAGATATACATTCCCTGTCGTCAGAATCATCCCGAAGACATTCCGAAAAATAAGACGCAGCATTATAGCGGCATCACAGATATGAGTCGAGAACGGGAATGTCGCAATGGTGCGTCATTTTTCACACTTCTGAAGCAATTTCGCTCAAAAAAGGGCGTTTCTCGCTCAAAATTCAGACAAAACAAAACGGCCCGTAGGCCGTTTTTACATAATCTGCATGCAACATACTGGAAAAGTTTGGGCAGTTGCAACCAGGTTTTCTACGCGATGCTTCCGGCACCGCGACAGGCTGGCGAGGTCAACAGGGTATCCTGCAAACCTTCCCACTCCTTAAGTGTGTAAGTATGCAAAGCCAGTGCATGAATCGTCGAAGACAGTTCATCTGCCAACGTGCCGTAAATCATGCGATGACGGTTAAGAAAACGCTCTCCAGTAAAGCGGTCGCTTACCAGTACAACTTTGAAGTGACTTTCAGAACCTGCGGGGACATTGTGACGATAACTCTCGTCAACAACCTCGAGAATGAGGGGCTCAAACGCCGCCTTCAACTTTGCTTCTATTTGTTCACGCATCATCATGATATTACACCTCCGACAACGCTGAGATGCCAGCCATCTCTTTAAATGTTAGCCGCTTTTACCGTCTCTATAACAATAAAACAACAAAAAATTAGCGTTCGTCCTATTTTCCTGCGCAAGGGGATGAACTCTACTGAAAGCCGCTTTTTTTGCGTGGCATCACCCATAAAAAGGTTTTTGACGACAAAAAAGCACAAGACGATGAATTTCCATGCATTGAGGACTTCCTCTTAACAGCGGCAATGTTATGATGGCGAGAATTTTCCCCCAGAAGCTTAGATCCTTGAGAGCCTGAACATGTTTAAAAAACTACTCTTTCCGTTGGTCGCTTTATTTATGCTGGCCGGGTGCGCAACCCCGCCGACAACGCTTGATGTCACCCCAAAAATTACTCTGCCGCAGCAGGATCCTAGCTTGATGGGTGTCACCGTGAGTATCAACGGTGCCGATCAGCGCCCGGATCAAGCGCTGGCCAAAGTAACGCGCGATAACCAGCTTGTCACACTGACAGCATCACGCGACTTGCGTTTCCTGCTGCAAGAAGTGCTGGAAAAACAGATGACCGCGCGCGGTTACATGATTGGGCCGAACGGTGCGGTAAACCTGCAGATTATTGTTAACCAGCTGTATGCCGATGTCTCTCAGGGCAACGTCCGCTACAACATCGCGACCAAAGCGGATATCGCGATCATCGCGACTGCCGCGAATGGCAACAAGATGACCAAAAACTACCGTGCAAGCTATAACGTCGAAGGCGCGTTCCAGGCCAGCAACGACAAGATTGCCGGTGCGGTTAACAGCGTGTTGACTGATACCATTGCTGACATGTCTCAGGACACCAGCATTCACGACTTTATCAAGCAAAACGCCCGTTAATTTTTTCTGGCCCGGTTTTCCGGGCCAGTTTTTAACTCATGTCCAGTCACTACTTACGCATATTCACCCAGCCGAAATCAGCCATCCTGCTGATTCTGGGTTTCGCTTCCGGTTTGCCTCTTGCCCTGACCAGCGGCACACTCCAGGCATGGATGACCGTTGAAAACATCGATTTAAAAACTATCGGTTTCTTTTCTCTGGTCGGCCAGGCTTACGTCTTTAAATTTCTGTGGTCACCAGTGATGGATCGCTACACACCGCCTTTACTCGGGCGTCGTCGCGGCTGGCTGCTCCTTACGCAAATTCTGTTGCTGGTGTCGATTGCCGCAATGGGTTTCCTCGATCCAGCCAACCATTTACGCTGGATGGCGGCGCTGGCTGTGCTTATCGCCTTCTGCTCTGCGTCTCAGGATATTGTCTTCGACGCATGGAAAACGGATGTGTTGCCGCTTGAAGAGCGCGGCGCAGGTGCGGCAATAAGCGTGCTGGGCTATCGGCTTGGAATGTTGGTTTCCGGGGGACTGGCATTATGGCTGGCGGATCGCTGGCTCGGCTGGCAAGGGATGTACGGGTTAATGGCCGTGCTACTGGTCCCGTGCATTATCGCTACCCTGCTCGCACCGGAGCCAGAGGATGTGATTCCGGTGCCGAAAACGCTGGAACGCGCCGTTGTCGAGCCGCTGCGTGATTTCTTCGGGCGCAACAACGCCTGGCTTATCCTTCTATTAATAGTGCTGTACAAACTGGGCGATGCGTTCGCCATGAGCCTGACAACAACATTTCTCATCCGCGGCGTTGGTTTTGACGCCGGAGAAGTCGGCGTAGTGAACAAAACCCTGGGGCTTATCGCCACGATTATCGGCGCGTTATTTGGTGGCGTACTGATGCAACGGTTATCCCTGTTCCGTGCGCTGTTCATTTTTGGCGTACTACAGGCCATTTCCAATGCCGGTTACTGGCTGCTATCGATTACGGCGAAAAGCATTTTTACGATGGGTTCAGCCGTCTTTTTAGAAAACCTGTGTGGCGGCATGGGGACTGCGGCGTTTGTTGCGCTATTAATGACGCTCTGCAACAAATCCTTCTCCGCAACGCAGTTTGCTTTGCTCTCGGCACTGTCGGCAGTTGGACGCGTCTATGTCGGCCCGCTGGCTGGCTGGTTTGTTGAAAGTTACAGTTGGTCGACGTTCTATCTCTTTTCGATTGTGGCCGCGCTTCCCGGTCTGGTATTGCTGGTATTGTGCAAAAAAACGCTGGCATTTACGCAACAGAGTGAACGTTTTCTCTGCAGAACGGAATACGCTGCGGCGTACCGGCTGGCACTGCGCATACTGAGCGCCGGTTGCGTACTGGTAGGGTGCTGGTTGCTGGTGCTAATGATTAACGCTACAGGATTTGCCGACTGGTCTTTCGGCACAACGCTTCTGGAATGGGGCGCGCTGTTAGCGATTATCGGCATTGTGTTTGGCGGTGTGTTGGATCTCCTGGCGCTACGTAAAACAGAGTTACTATGACGTGATAAACAAGCGCCTGCGGGTGCTTGTTTTTGTCTTCGAAAGCCTCAAAACGTTAAAAAAAAGTAAAGAGACAAAAAAATCTCTGGAGAATATATTTACTGGCTATTTCCCTATTAAAATCAGAGAATCAAAAAATAAAAACGGCCCAAAACAATTCACCTCAGTTATTATTATGCTCAATAAATAAACACCACATCTTTTTAGCAAATCACCTAATTCAAACTGAACAAATAAAAAATCTTAATTGTTTTGTGCCTTATAAATTAAAGGCTACTCTTTAACGATTCAGCACGGTTATTAATTGTTGGGTTTCAAGTTCGTTCCAATAATGTTCAATATTTGCTGGATATTTGTTAAATAAATGTATATTTAACTGATTGGTTATACCAATTTACCCCCAAGACTGATTGTCATGTAGTTTTTCCGTTATAATCTCACTCTCTGGCAGTGCGAATCGCTTTTTTTACAGTTTGTTGCATTCGATGTGACATAAACGGCAAAAGCCAGTAACACCTTACTGACACAGAGCCAATCATGTTTACAGTAACGTAACCTTTCCGTAAAATGCCCGCACACTTTAAGCGCCACCAGATCCCGTGGAATTGAGGTCGTTAAATGAGACTCAGGAAATACAATAAAAGTTTGGGATGGTTGTCATTAATCGCTGGTACTGTTTTACTCAGTGGCTGCGATTCTGCACTTCTTGACCCCAAAGGACAGATTGGACTGGAGCAACGTTCGCTGATACTGACGGCTTTTGGCCTGATGTTGATTGTCGTTATTCCCGCCATCTTGATGGCCGTTGGTTTCGCCTGGAAGTATCGTGCGAGCAATAAAGATGCGAAGTATAGCCCTAACTGGTCACACTCCAATAAAGTGGAAGCTGTGGTCTGGACGGTGCCAATTCTGATCATCCTGTTCCTTGCCGTATTGACATGGAAAACCACCCACGCGCTTGAACCAAGCAAACCATTAGCCCATGACGAACAACCGATCACCATTGAAGTTGTTTCTATGGACTGGAAATGGTTCTTCATCTATCCGGAGCAAGGCATTGCTACCGTGAACGAAATCGCCTTCCCGGCTAACGTTCCGGTTCAGTTCAAAGTCACCTCCAACTCCGTGATGAACTCGTTCTTTATCCCGAAACTGGGTAGCCAGATTTATGCGATGGCCGGTATGCAGACCAACTTGCATCTGATCGCCAACGAAGCTGGCACCTACGATGGTATCTCCGCAAGCTACAGCGGCCCGGGCTTCTCGGGTATGAAGTTTAAAGCAATTGCTACGCCGGACCGTGCCGCATTCGACCAGTGGGTCGCAAAAGCGAAACAAGCTTCGAATACCCTGCCGGATATGGCCGCGTATGACAAACTTGCTGCGCCAAGCGAATACAACAAGGTTGAATACTTCTCCAGCGTGAAACCCGATTTGTTTAAAGACGTTATCAACAAATTTATGGGCCACGGCATGAGCATGGACATGAACCAACCGAAGGGCGAGCATAGCGAGCACAAAGGTATGGAAGGCATGGACATGAGCCACGCGGAAACCTCTCACTAAGGGGTCGAGGAAGAAACGATGTTCGGAAAATTGACACTGGATGCAGTCCCCTACCATGAACCCATTATTGTGGTTACGGTGGCTGCGATTATCATCGGTGGCCTGGCATTACTGGCCCTGATTACTTACTTCGGTAAGTGGAACTACTTGTGGAAAGAGTGGCTGACTTCGGTTGACCACAAAAAACTCGGCATCATGTACTGCATCGTCGGTATCGTGATGCTGATTCGTGGCTTTGCTGACGCCATTATGATGCGTAGCCAGCAAGCACTCGCCTCGGCGGGTGAAGCAGGCTTCCTGCCTCCGCACCACTACGACCAGATCTTCACTGCCCACGGCGTGATCATGATCTTCTTCGTAGCGATGCCGCTGGTTATCGGTCTGATGAACGTGGTAATCCCACTGCAGATCGGCGCTCGTGATGTGGCGTTCCCGTTCCTGAACAACCTGAGCTTCTGGTTCACGGTTGTCGGTGTGATCCTGGTTAACCTGTCTCTCGGCGTGGGTGAATTCGCGCAGACTGGCTGGCTGGCTTATCCGCCGCTATCGGGAATCGAGTACAGCCCTGGCGTAGGTGTCGATTACTGGATCTGGGCACTTCAGCTCTCCGGTATCGGTACGACGCTGACCGGTATCAACTTCTTCGTGACCATTCTGAAGATGCGTGCGCCGGGCATGACCATGTTCAAGATGCCAGTATTTACCTGGGCATCACTGTGCGCCAACGTGCTGATTATCGCGTCGTTCCCGATCCTGACTGTCACCGTCGCGTTGCTGACCCTGGACCGCTATCTGGGTACCCATTTCTTCACCAACGAAATGGGCGGCAACATGATGATGTACATCAACTTGATCTGGGCCTGGGGCCATCCGGAAGTGTACATCCTGGTTCTGCCGGTGTTCGGTGTGTTCTCGGAAGTCGCCGCGACCTTCTCGCGTAAACGCCTGTTCGGTTACACCTCGCTGGTTTGGGCGACTGTGTGTATTACCGTGCTGTCGTTTATCGTTTGGTTGCACCACTTCTTCACCATGGGTGCAGGCGCGAACGTTAACGCCTTCTTCGGTATCGCCACCATGATTATCGCCATCCCAACCGGGGTGAAGATCTTCAACTGGCTGTTCACCATGTACCAGGGCCGTATCGTGTTCCATTCAGCAATGATGTGGACCATCGGCTTTATCGTGACCTTCTCTGTGGGCGGTATGACCGGCGTACTGCTGGCGGTACCGGGCGCTGACTTTGTGCTGCACAACAGTCTGTTCCTGATTGCTCACTTCCATAACGTCATCATCGGCGGTGTGGTATTTGGTTGCTTTGCTGGTATCACTTACTGGTGGCCGAAAGCGTTTGGTTTCACCCTGAATGAAACTTGGGGTAAACGCGCCTTCTGGTTCTGGATTATCGGCTTCTTCGTGGCATTTATGCCGCTGTATGTGCTGGGCTTTATGGGTATGACCCGTCGTCTGAGCCAGCAGATCGATCCGCAGTTCCACACCATGCTGGTGGTTGCCGCTTGCGGCGCTGCGCTGATTGCTTGCGGTATTCTGTGCCAGCTGATTCAGTACTACGTCTCTATCCGCGACCGTCACCTCAATCGTGATCTGACCGGTGACCCGTGGGGTGGCCGTACGCTGGAGTGGGCAACCTCTTCTCCGCCGCCGTTCTACAACTTCGCTTTAGTGCCACACGTTCATGAACGTGATGCATTCTGGGAAATGAAAGAAAAAGGCGAAGCGTACAAGCAGCCTGAGCATTATGAAGAAATTCATATGCCGAAAAACAGCGGTGCGGGCATTGTTATTGCCGCTTTCGCAACGGTGTTTGGCTTTGCCATGATCTGGCACATCTGGTGGATGGCGATCGTCGGTTTCGCCGGCATCGTAATTAGCTGGATTGTGAAGAGCTTTGACGAGGACGTGGATTACTACGTACCGGTTGCAGAAGTCGAAAAACTGGAAAATCAGCATTTCGATGAGATCAAAAAGGCAGGGCTGAAAAATGGCAACTGATACTCTGACGACTGCGAACGCCCACGCGCACGAACATGGGCACCATGATTCAGGACCGACGAAAGTCTTCGGTTTCTGGATCTACCTGATGAGCGACTGCATTCTGTTCTCGATCCTGTTCGCGACCTATGCCGTGTTAGTGAATAACACGGCGGGTGGCCCGTCGGGTAAAGACATCTTTGAACTGCCGTTCGTTCTGGTGGAAACCGCCCTGCTGCTGTTCAGCTCCATCACCTATGGCATGGCGGCGATCGCCATGTATAAGAACAACAAAAGCCAGGTCGTTTCCTGGCTGGCGTTGACCTGGCTGTTCGGCGCAGGCTTCATCGGGATGGAACTCTATGAATTCCATCACCTGATCGTTGAAGGTATGGGGCCGGATCGCAGTGGCTTCCTGTCAGCGTTCTTTGCGCTGGTTGGCACCCACGGTCTGCACGTGACCTCGGGTCTGATCTGGATGGCAGTGCTGATGTTCCAGATTTCCCGCCGCGGCCTGACCAGTACAAACCGTACACGTATCTTGTGCCTTAGCCTGTTCTGGCACTTCCTGGACGTGGTATGGATTTGTGTATTCTCAGTCGTTTATCTGATGGGGGCGATGTAATGAGTCATTCAACCGATCATGGCGCTTCCCACGGTAGCGTAAAAACCTACATGACAGGTTTTATCCTGTCGATCATCCTGAC
The DNA here is from genome assembly GCF_004331415.1 of Kosakonia quasisacchari. Classification (GTDB taxonomy): domain Bacteria; phylum Pseudomonadota; class Gammaproteobacteria; order Enterobacterales; family Enterobacteriaceae; genus Kosakonia; species Kosakonia quasisacchari. The sequence goes on along the minus strand of NZ_SJOP01000010.1, from coordinate 182,017 downwards.
GGTGATCCCGTTCTGGATGGTGATGAGCGGTACTGCGTCCCACGTTGCGATTCTTGGCACTGTGCTGGTGACAGCGGTGGTACAGATTCTGGTGCATCTGGTGTGCTTCCTGCATATGAACACCAAATCTGATGAGGGCTGGAACCTGACGGCCTTCGTCTTTACTGTGCTGATCATCGCGATCGTGGTGGTAGGTTCCATCTGGATTATGTGGAACCTCAACTACAACATGATGGTTCGATAAGAGCGGCGAAGTATGTTTAAGCAATACCTGCAAGTCACGAAACCGGGCATTATTTTTGGCAACTTGATCTCCGTGATCGGGGGATTCCTGCTGGCCTCTAAAGGCCACATCGATTATCCCCTGTTCATCTACACGCTGATTGGTGTGTCGCTGGTGGTCGCCTCTGGTTGTGTATTTAACAACTACATCGACCGTGACATCGATAAAAAGATGGAACGGACGAAAAACAGGGTGCTGGTCAGAGGGCTGATCTCGCCAAAAGTGTCGCTGGTTTACGCCGCCTTGTTGGGTATTGCTGGCTTCATGCTGCTGTGGTTTGGCGCCAACCCGCTGGCCTGCTGGCTCGGGGTAATGGGGTTTGTTGTGTATGTGGGCGTCTACAGCCTGTATATGAAACGCCACTCCGTTTACGGTACGCTGATTGGCTCACTCTCCGGCGCTGCGCCGCCGGTGATTGGCTACTGCGCCGTCACCAACGAGTTCGACAGCGGCGCGGCAATTCTGCTGGCGATTTTCAGCCTGTGGCAGATGCCTCACTCGTATGCCATCGCGATTTTCCGTTTTAAGGATTATCAGGCTGCGAACATCCCGGTGCTGCCGGTGGTGAAAGGCATTTCCGTGGCGAAAAACCATATCACGCTCTATATCCTGGCGTTCGCTATCGCCACTTTAATGCTGTCGCTTGGCGGCTACGCCGGTTACAAATACCTGGTGGTTGCCGCCGCGGTAAGCCTCTGGTGGTTAGGCATGGCGCTGCGTGGATATAAAGTTGAGGATGACAAGGTGTGGGCGCGCAAACTGTTCGTCTTCTCCATTGTCGCTATCACCTCGCTCAGCGTGATGATGTCGGTCGATTTTATGGTGCCGGATTCCCATAATCTGTTGACCTACGTCTGGTGATCCAAACCGCCATTCTAAAGGGTGCTACGGCACCCTTTTTTCATGCCCAAACTCCACGATTTACAGGTAATATTTGTTAATTAACCTGTTATTTACCCCGCCCTGCCCCCGCACTACACTATGTCCGGTTTTCAAATTGAGGTGGTAATGAACGATTATAAAATGACACCAGGCGAGTTGCGCGCCACCTGGGGTTTAGGGACTGTATTCTCACTGCGCATGCTTGGCATGTTTATGGTCCTGCCCGTTCTGACCACTTACGGTATGGCGCTGCAGGGTGCCAGTGAAGCACTGATCGGTCTGGCGATTGGTATTTATGGCCTCGCACAGGCCGTGTTTCAAATTCCCTTTGGCTTGCTTTCTGACCGTATCGGCCGCAAGCCTCTTATCGTCGGTGGGTTAGCGATTTTTGTCGCCGGTAGCGTGATTGCCGCGCTTTCCGATTCTATCTGGGGCATTATTCTTGGCCGCGCGTTGCAAGGCTCCGGCGCCATCGCCGCCGCCGTCATGGCGCTTCTCTCCGATCTCACCCGCGAACAGAACCGCACCAAAGCGATGGCCTTTATCGGTGTCAGCTTTGGCGTCACCTTCGCTATTGCCATGGTGCTCGGCCCGATTATCACGCACCAGTTGGGTTTACATGCGCTGTTCTGGATGATTGCCGGGCTGGCAACTGTCGGCATTGCGTTAACCGTGTGGGTCGTGCCAGACAGCCAGCGACACGTGCGTAACCGCGAATCCGGCATGGTGAAAGACTGTTTCCAGATGGTGATGGTCAACCCGAAACTGCTGAAGCTCAACTTTGGCATTATGTGCCTGCATATCCTGCTGATGTCGACATTCGTGGCCCTGCCTGGGCAACTTGAAGCCGCCGGTTTCCTCGCGCCGAATCACTGGAAAATCTACCTTGTCACCATGCTTATCTCTTTCGTTTCTGTGGTGCCGTTTATTATCTACGCCGAAGTGAAACGCCGCATGAAGCGCGTTTTCGTGTTCTGCGTGGCGCTGCTGCTGATTGCTGAAATCGTGTTGTGGGGCGCGGGGCCGCATTTCTGGGAAATCGTCATTGGCGTACAGATCTTTTTCCTCGCCTTTAACCTGATGGAAGCGTTATTGCCGTCGTTAATCAGCAAAGAAGCACCTGCGGGTTATAAAGGCACGGCGATGGGCATTTACTCCACCAGCCAGTTTATCGGCGTGGCAATTGGCGGTGCGCTCGGCGGCTGGGTAGATGGCCTGTTTGACTCGCAAACAGTCTTTCTTGCCGGCGCATTGCTGGCGATGGTTTGGCTGCTTGTCGCGGGCACCATGCAGGAACCGCCCTATGTCAGCAGTTTACGCATCGCGATCCCGGAAAATGTCACCATCAATGAAGCGCTGCAGCAGCGTTTACTGGCAAAAGAAGGCGTGAGTGAAGTGTTGGTGGTTGCTGAGGAGCGCAGCGCTTACGTCAAAATCGACAGTAAAGTGACCAACCGTTTTGACGTCGAACAAGCGATAGCAGGTTAAGTTCGCGATTCTGCTCTCTCCCTACCAGGGAGAGAGCGCACGCATTAATCGCGGAAGTTTTTGAACTGGAACGGCTGACCAAGATTACCGCCGCGCACCAGCGCCATGACGGACTGCAAGTCATCACGGGATTTCCCGGTCACACGAATCTCTTCGCCCTGAATCTGCGCCTGCACTTTCAGCTTGCTGTCTTTAATCAGCTTGATGATTTTTTTCGCCGTTGCCGCATCAATGCCCTGTTTCAGCTTTGCTTCCACAAACCAGGTCTTGCCGCTGTGAACAAACTCTTCCGGTACGTCCAGAGACGCCCCTTCAATGCCGCGTTTCAGCAATTTAGCGCGTAAAATATCCAGCAGTTGGTTAACCTGGAAATCGGATTCGCTCAAAACCTTAATGGTCTGTTTCTCTTCGTTCAGTTCAAACGTGGCTTCAACGTTGCGAAAATCAAAACGAGTCCCTACTTCACGGGTCGCATTCTCAACGCCGTTTTGCACTTCACGCATTTCAACTTCGGAAACGATATCGAAAGATGGCATCTTTTCTTCTCCCTCTGCATTTGTTGCGTTGCATAATACCCGCAACGAGGCATAACTCAACTTGTAATACGGGAAGCTTAGCCGACAGCGCTATAATGGTGAAAGCAACACCTGGCGACGTTGCAGGTGAGGAGGATAAATGAGAATTACCGTACTCGGATGCGGTGCTTTAGGGCAAGTGTGGTTAACCGCGTTGTGTAAAAAGGGACATGAAGTACAGGGTTGGTTGCGCTTTCCACAGCCATTTTGCAGTGTGAATGTCGTTGATGAAGACGGCTCAATATTTAACGAATCCCTGACGGCCAACGATCCTGAATTCCTGGCGCGTAGCGATTTATTGCTGGTGACGTTAAAAGCGTGGCAAGTTTCCGACGCGGTGAAAGGGCTGGCGGCAACACTCTCGCCTTCCACACCCGTATTGCTGCTGCACAACGGCATGGGCACCGTCGAAGAGCTGAAAGCGCTGGCGAATCCTTTACTGATTGGTACCACGACTCACGCTGCGCGCCGCGATGGCAACGTTATTGTGCATGTTGCCAGCGGCACCACGCACATTGGCCCGGCGCGGCAACAAGATGGCGAGTTCAGCTATCTGGCCGACATCCTGCAAGATGTGCTGCCGGACGTTGCCTGGCATAACACGATTCGTCCGGCGCTGTGGCGTAAGCTGGCAGTGAATTGCGTCATCAACCCGTTAACCGCGCTGCATGACTGTAAAAATGGCGATCTGCGTGCTTTCCCGGAGGAGATCCAAAAGGTCACGCATGAGGTTGCTGCCGTGATTGAACGCGAAGGGCACCATATCTCTGCCGATGATTTGCTGAGCTACGTGAATCAGATTATTGAAAACACGGCAGAAAATATCTCATCTATGCTGCAGGACGTACGCGCGATGCGCCATACCGAGTGCGATTATATTACGGGTTACCTGCTCAGACGCGCCCGCGCGCACGGTATCGCAGTGCCGGAAAACGCCCGTCTGTATGAAATGATTAAACGTAAGGAGAGTGAGTATGAGCGCATCAGCTCTGATATGTCTCGCCCCTGGTAGTGAAGAGACCGAAGCCGTCACCACTATCGATCTGCTGGTTCGTGGCGGAATTGCCGTCACTACCGCTAGTGTCGCTAGCGATGGCAACCAGGTCATTACCTGCTCACGCGGCGTAAAACTGCTGGCGGATGCGCCGTTAGTTGAAGTAGCAGATGGCGATTACGACGTGATTGTGCTGCCCGGCGGCCTGAAAGGGGCGGAATATTTTCGCGATAGTCCGTTACTGGTGGAAACCGTGCGCCAGTTTCACCTCTCGGGTCGTATTGTTGCTGCAATTTGTGCGGCAGCGGGCACCGTGCTAGTGCCGCATGAAATTTTTCCGCTTGGCAACATGACCGGTTTTCCCGGTCTGAAAGAGACCATTCCCGCCGAACAGTGGCAGGATAAACGCGTCGTGTGGGATCCGCGCGTCAATCTACTCACCAGCCAGGGGCCAGGCACCGCCATCGATTTTGGTCTGAAGATTATTGACCTGCTGGTGGGGCGAGAAAAAGCGCACGAAGTAGCGTCACAGCTGGTGATGGCTGCCGGAATTTATAACTACTACGAAGCCTGAATAAACATCCGCCTTCCAGAGAAGGCGGCATTGATCCTGCCTTTGAAGGGCGCGTCTCCCACCTTAAAAATACGTATCTACCCGTCCGGTAAGATTGAAATCCAAAGATAATATGGCGCGCTCGCTCAATGTGTCTGCGTGTCGTGGTTTTCCGTTAGTAATAAAAAAGCCCGGTGGCGCTTACGCGTACCGGGCCTGCAGTGTGAACAACATCGCTGACAAGAGACAGAGCTCGCCCGCATTTTTTACGGGCGGTAAACCTTCACATTGGCAAAGCCCTGCTCACGCAAATAGAGCGCCTGCAGACGGCTCATCACACCGCGCTCGCACCACAGCAACCAGTTTTTGCTCTGATCGAGGTCGCCAAACTTCGTACTCAGTTTATAGAACGGCAGCGAAACCACGTCGATCCCTTCCAGCTTCAGCGGCTTATCATCCTGTTCATCAATAGAGCGGATATCCAGGATCACATCGTTCGGGCCAAAACCGGTTACCGTTTCGACTTCAACAACCGTTTCCTGCGTCTGCTGGGCAATTTCACGGATATCGATATTGCTCGCTTCAGCGACCACTTTTTCAAGGATGGAGAAGTCGAAATGCTCTTCCTCCGCTTCGATCTTCGCTTTTACCGCTTTGACAGTTGGGCTTTTCGAGATCACACCGCAATATTCCGGCATGGTACGGGCAAAATCTTCAGTACCGATTTCACGCGCGAGATCGATGATGTGCTCTTTGTCGTAAGAGATCAGCGGGCGCAGAACTAGCGTGTCAGAAACGTTGTCAATCAAACGCAGGTTAGTCAGCGTCTGGCTGGAAACCTGGCCCAGCGCTTCACCGGTCACCAGCGCTTGCACGCCATAGCGCTCAGCCACTTTTGATGCTGCACGCACCATCATGCGTTTCAACACCACGCCCATCTGGCCGTCATCCACTTTTTCGAGGATCTCACCCACTACTGGCTCAAAGTTGATCGCTACAAAACGTACGCGGTGGGAACTACCGAAGCGGTTCCACAGATAATGCGCCACCTGGCGAACGCCAATTTCATGCGCCGCCCCGCCCAGATTAAAGAAGCAGTAGTGTACGCGGCAACCGCGGCGCATCAGCATATAGCTGGAAACGCCGGAGTCGAAACCGCCGGAGATGAGCGACAGCACATCTTCCTGGGTGCCGATCGGGAAACCGCCGATGCCTTCATAGCGGCCTTTCACCAACAGCAGGCGATCATCTTCAATCTCCAGATTCACCGTCACATCCGGGTGAGTCAGTTTGACACGCGCAGATTCAACATGCTGGTTCAGACCACCGCCAACATAACGTTCAACTTCAATTGAGCTAAACTCATGCTTGCCGCGGCGTTTAACGCGCACGCAGAAGGTTTTACCCTCAATCTGCTCGCGGTACTGCACCAGCGCTTTCTCAAAAATATCGTGCAGCGAGGTGAACGGTACATCTTCCACTTCGAGAATATGATGGATGCCCGGAATACGGGTCAGCGCGTCGCGAATAGCCAGGCGCTGATTTTCATCTTTGGCGCGCACTTCGATATGATCCCAGTGGCGGACAACGGCGAGGGTCTCGTCGTACTGCTTCAGAACGTTACGAATGTTCCCGGTCAAAATTTTAATAAAGCGCAAACGCACAGATTGGCTTTTGATGGTGATTTCCGGGAACAATTTAATGATAAACTTCATGGCGGCAATGGTTCGTTGGCAAGCCCGGCTGGGCCTGTAGAGGAAAATAATACAGCAGCCCATACCCGCGGCTGCATCCAGGCGCGGAAGTATACCACCATCGCAATAAAGCTGCGCACATTGCATTACCATTGCGCGTTATTTGCTAAGCGCCGCGACTTCGCTACCATAGCTAAGTTGAGCCAGAACAATAGAAGAGTCAGACATTCACTATGCCAAAGAAAAACGACGCACCGGCCAGTTTTGAAACAGCGCTAAGCGAACTGGAACAGATTGTCACTCGTCTTGAAAGCGGCGATCTTCCGCTTGAAGAGGCGCTCAATGAATTCGAACGCGGCGTGCAGCTGGCGCGCCAGGGGCAGGTAAAACTCCAGCAAGCAGAACAGCGCGTGCAGATCCTGCTCTCCGACTCACAAGAGGCTCCACTCACGCCTTTTGCCCCGGACGCTGAATAAATGGGTTTCGATCAACAGCTACAGGCCTGTGTTTCTCAGGCCAATGACGCGCTGCGCCGATTTATCGCGCCCCTGCCCTTTCAGAACACTCCTCTAGTTGAGGCCATTTCCTATGGCGCATTATTAGGCGGTAAACGCCTGCGCCCTTTTTTGGTTTACGCCACGGGGACCATGTTTGGCGTTAGCCAGCAAACGCTGGATGCACCCGCAGCAGCCGTGGAGTGTATTCACGCTTACTCGTTGATCCACGACGATCTGCCGGCCATGGATGATGACGATCTCCGTCGGGGTTTACCGACATGCCATATTAAGTTTGGTGAAGCCAGCGCCATCCTCGCGGGTGATGCGTTACAAACTCTGGCTTTCTCCATTCTTGCGGATGCACCAATGGCAGATGTCGATGCGCGTGACCGTCTGGCAATGGTTTCGGAACTGGCTCACGCCAGCGGCGTTGCCGGAATGTGCGGCGGGCAGGCGCTGGATCTTGCAGCAGAAGGCAAGCGGGTTTCGCTGGCTGAGCTTGAGCAGATCCACCGCCACAAAACCGGGGCGCTGATTCGCGCAGCAGTCCGAATGGGCGCGCTAAGCGCAGGTGATAAGGGCCGCGAAGCCCTGCCGCTGCTTGATCGCTACGCGGAATGCATTGGTCTGGCGTTCCAGGTTCAGGATGACATTCTGGATGTTGTCGGCGATACTGCGACGCTTGGCAAACGCCAGGGCGCTGATCAGCAACTGGGGAAAAGCACCTATCCTGCACTACTGGGCCTTGAGCAAGCCCGGACAAAAGCCCGCGACCTGATTGACGACGCCCGGCAAGCTTTAAGCTTGCTTGCGGCACAGTCGCTGGATACGACGGCACTGGAAGCACTGGCAAATTACATAATCCAGCGTGATAAATAACGAAAACACCACGATGAGTCTCTGATGAGTTTTGATATAGCCAAATACCCGACGCTGGCGCTGGTTGATACCACGCAAGAGTTGCGCCTGCTGCCGAAAGAGAGTCTGCCGAAGTTATGCGACGAATTGCGCCGCTACCTTCTCGACAGCGTGAGCCGCTCCAGCGGGCACTTCGCCTCCGGGCTTGGCACGGTTGAATTGACCGTCGCGCTACATTACGTCTACAACACGCCGTTTGATCAGCTGATCTGGGACGTGGGCCACCAGGCGTATCCGCATAAAATTCTGACCGGACGCCGTGACAAAATCGGCACCATCCGGCAGAAAAACGGGCTGCACCCTTTTCCCTGGCGCGGCGAAAGCGAATACGACGTGCTGAGTGTCGGCCATTCATCGACCTCAATTAGTGCTGGCATTGGCGTTGCCGTCGCGGCGGCGAAAGAGGGCAAACAGCGCCGCACCGTCTGTGTGATTGGTGATGGTGCGATCACCGCAGGCATGGCGTTTGAAGCCATGAACCACGCGGGTGATATTCGCCCGGATATGCTGGTGGTATTAAACGACAACGAAATGTCGATTTCTGAAAATGTCGGCGCGCTGAATAATCACCTGGCGCAGTTGCTCTCCGGCAAGCTCTACTCCACGCTGCGCGAAGGCGGCAAGAAAGTGCTTTCTGGCGTACCGCCGATTAAAGAGCTGATTAAGCGCACCGAAGAGCACATCAAAGGTATGGTGGTGCCGGGTACGCTGTTTGAAGAGCTGGGCTTTAACTATATCGGTCCGGTAGACGGTCACGATGTGCTGGGTTTGGTGCAGACGCTACGTAATATGCGCGATCTGAAAGGCCCGCAGTTCCTGCATATCATGACCAAAAAAGGGCGCGGTTATGAACCAGCCGAAAAAGATCCGATCACCTTCCACGCGGTACCGAAATTCGATCCGACCAGCGGAACGCTGCCAAAAAGCAGCGGCGGCATGCCGAGCTATTCGAAGATTTTCGGCGACTGGCTGTGCGAAACCGCCGCCAAAGACAGCAAGTTGATGGCGATCACGCCAGCGATGCGTGAAGGTTCCGGGATGGTCGAGTTCTCGCGCAAATACCCGGATCAATACTTTGATGTGGCGATTGCCGAACAGCATGCGGTGACGTTTGCCGCCGGGCTGGCGATTGGCGGCTACAAGCCGGTAGTGGCGATTTACTCCACCTTCCTGCAACGCGCCTACGATCAGGTCATTCATGATGTGGCCATCCAAAAGCTGCCGGTGCTGTTCGCTATCGACCGCGCCGGGATCGTTGGCGCAGACGGTCAAACCCACCAGGGCGCGTTTGATATCTCTTATCTGCGCTGCATCCCGGGAATGGTGGTGATGACACCGAGCGACGAGAACGAATGTCGCCAAATGCTGTTTACCGGCTACCACTACGCAGACGGGCCAAGCGCGGTGCGTTACCCGCGCGGTAATGCCGTTGGTGTGCCGCTACAACCGTTGGAAAAAATGCCCATTGGTAAAGGAGTGGTGAAACGCCGTGGCGAAAAAGTGGCGATCCTTAACTTTGGTACGCTGTTGCCGGAGGCGGAAAAAGCCGCCGAAGCGCTAAACGCCACGCTTATCGATATGCGTTTTGCCAAACCGCTGGATGACGCGCTGATTCTGGAAACCGCCGCGCGCCATGAATCACTGGTTACGCTGGAAGAAAACGCCATTATCGGTGGCGCAGGTAGCGGCGTGAATGAGGTGCTGATGGCTAACCGCAAACCAGTACCGGTGCTGAATCTTGGACTGCCGGATTTCTTTATCCCGCAAGGCACGCAGGATGAAGCCCGCGCTGAACTGGGGCTGGACGCCGCCGGTATTGAATCCCACATCAGAAACTGGCTTGCCTGACCCTCCCCCATCCGCTCCTGCTATGCTTAAACGTACGTTTTGACAAGCAGGAGTGGAACCATGCAATACAACACATTAGGAAAAACAGACCTGAAGGTTTCCCGCCTTTGTCTGGGCTGCATGACGTTTGGCGAACCGGATCGCGGTAAACACGCCTGGACATTGCCTGAAGAAAGCAGCCGACCCATCATCAAACGCGCACTGGAAGGCGGTATCAACTTTTTCGATACCGCAAATAGCTACTCGGACGGCAGCAGCGAAGAGATTGTTGGCCGGGCGCTGCGCGATTTCGCCCGCCGCGATGAAGTGGTGGTGGCGACCAAAGTCTATCACCAGGTTGGCGATCTGCCCGAAGGCCTGTCACGCGCGCAAATTTTGCGTTCTATTGATGACAGCCTGCGGCGTCTTGGCATGGAATATGTGGATTTACTGCAAATCCATCGCTGGGATTACACCACCCCCATCGAAGAGACGCTGGAAGCGCTGGACGAGGTAGTAAAAGCCGGTAAGGCGCGCTATATCGGCGCATCGTCAATGCATGCCCGCCAATTTGCCCAGGCGTTAACGTTACAGGAGCAAAACGGCTGGGCGCGTTTTGTCACCATGCAAGATCACTACAATCTTATCTACCGCGAGGAAGAGCGCGAAATGCTGCCGCTGTGCTACAAAGAGGGCGTGGCGATTATTCCGTGGAGCCCGCTGGCGCGCGGTCGTTTAACACGTCCGTGGGGTGAAACCACTGCGCGTCTGGGGTCGGATGAATTCGGCAAAACGCTGTACAGCGAAACGGATGAGAACGATGCGCAGATCGCCGAACGGCTGGCGGGTGTGGCAGAAGAGATTGGCGCATCGCGCGCGCAGGTCGCGCTGGCGTGGCTGCTGAGTAAACCCGGTGTTGCCGCACCAATTATCGGTACATCGCGTGAAGAACAGTTGGATGACTTGCTGGGCGCGGTGGATTTAACGCTGAAGCCAGAGCAAATAGCCGAGCTGGAGACGCCGTATCAACCGCATCCGCTGGTTGGCTTTAAGTAAACGCGAAAGCGCCCTCTCCCGCAGGGAGAGGGAGAGGTTCAGATAAGCCCGATAGGCCAGTGATGGCCTATCAAATAGAGCAGCCCGGCGGCAATGATCCCGGCGACAATATCATCCACCATTATCCCCATTCCGCCGTGCACATTGCGATCAAACCAGCGGATCGGCCACGGCTTCCACATGTCCAGAATACGGAATAGCACAAATCCCACGGCGACCCACTGCCAGTCATTGGTCGGTAGCGCCATCAGCGTAATCCACATGCCGATGAACTCATCCCAGACAATACTGCCGTGATCGTGCACCCCCATGTCTTTTGCCGTCTGGTGGCAGAGGTAAACGCCAAGCGAGATCCCAAGCATCACCAGCAGCGAGTAAAGCTGCCAGGGCAAAAAGGTCATTGCCCACCAGAAAGGAATCGACGCCAGCGATCCCATAGTTCCCGGAACGATTGGGCTTAAACCGCTGCCAAAACCGGTAGCCAGCAAATGCCAGGGGTTGCGTAAGTTAAGACGGCTTTTAGCCACATCTTTAGTGCGCGGCAAAGTGGTCATATCCTTTCCAGTCAAGCGTCACGGCTTTGCCGTCGCGGGTGAAATGCAGCCCTTCAATATCCGCACTGATCTGCCCGATACAGGTAAAAGGCGCGCCCAACTGACCAATCGCGACATCCAGCGCACCGCGGTTCAGCTCCGGCACGGTAAAGCATAATTCGTAATCTTCCCCGCCAGAAAGCGCCCAGCGTAGCGCCTGATCCGGTGTGACATGGCGGCGAATGGCGTCGGAAAACGGCAATGCATTCAGATCGATACGCGCACCGCAACTGCTGGCTTTCAGCACATGTGCCAGGTCAGAAATCAGGCCATCGGAGAGATCAATTGCAGAACTTGCGAGGTTACGCAGCGCCTGCCCCTGCAATACGCGCGGCGTTGGGCGCAGGTGGCGCTTAAGCAAATATTGCGCATCAGCGCTATCGTCAACGACTAAACGCTGTTGCAAAATCGCCAGACCGGCAGCGCTGTCGCCCGGCGTACCGGTGACATAGATCCAGTCACCTGGCTTCGCGCCAGAACGTTTCATTGCCCGCCCAACCGGCACATAACCATGAATGCCAATCGTCATCGACAGCGGGCCACGCGTGGTGTCGCCGCCGATCAGTTGCATATCGTAGTAATTGAGCTGTTCAAACAGGCTGTCGCTAAATGCTTGCAGCCAGTCTTCATTCGCCTCGGGTAGCGTCAAGGCCAGCGTTAACCACGCCGGATCGGCCCCCATCGCCGCCAAATCGCTGAGATTAGATGCTATCGCTTTGTACGCCAGATCGGCGGGATCGATATCCAGCAGAAAATGGTTGCCCGCCACCAGCGTATCGACGCTGATCGCCAACGTCTGTTTTTCGGGAACATTGAGTAGCGCGCAGTCGTCGCCAATGCCAGTTTCTACATCGCGACGGGAATTTCGTACGCGGTCAAAATAACGGGCAATCAGGGAAAATTCGCCGCATGCCATACGTTATACCTCTGTAGAAAAAAGAAAAAGCCGGAACCGACGTGCAAAGTGCAGCGCCAGCTTCCGGCTTGCGGATCACTTCTTGTGGGGGCGGATCGCAGGTGCGGCTTTATCCAGTACGCCGTTAACAAACTTGTGGCTGTCTTCAGCGCCGAAGGTTTTTGCCAGTTCGATCGCCTCGTTGATCGCCACTTTGTATGGCACATCATCACGTTTGGACAATTCGAACAGTGCGATACGCAATACCGCTTTCTCGACCTGGCCCAGCTCTTCGAGCAAACGAGACAGGTAAGGCTTCATTAAGCCATCGAGATATGCGCTATTAGTCGCCACCCCGGTCAACAGTTCACGGAAGTACAGAATATCAACGTCTTTAACGTCTTGCTCTGCCAGGAACTGGTATTCAACATCAGCGATGTCGTTCTGGGACAACTGCCAGGAGTAGAGCGCCTGGACGGCACACTCACGGGCGCGGCGACGAGCAGCAGGTTTCACGGAATTCCCCTTACAAAATTCAGGCCTTGATGGCTTTCAATACATTAATCATTTCAAGCGCGGTCAGTGCGGCTTCCGCACCTTTATTACCGGCTTTGGTGCCAGCACGTTCGATGGCTTGTTCAATACTTTCAGTGGTTAGCACACCGAAAGCTACCGGGATCTCGCTGTCCTGGGCCACATGCGCCAGACCATTGCTTGCGCCGCCGGCAACATATTCGAAGTGCGCAGTACCACCGCGAATCACGGTGCCAAGTGCAATCACCGCGTCATATTTGCCGGTTTTCGCCAGCGCACCAGCCGCCAGCGGCAGTTCATAAGCGCCAGGCACCCACACAACGGTGATGTTGTTATCTTTCACCTGACCGATGCGTTTCAGCGCATCAATCGCGCCTTCCAGCAGGCTGTCATTGATGAAGTTGTTGAAACGCGCAATGGTGATGGCGACGCGAGCGTCCGGAGCAGCAACGTTGGCTTCAATAATGTTCATACACTTCCTTCACAGGTTCAGTTCGGACCCCGCAGGGGGGCGGATTTTAGCATAATATTTTACGCGCTGCTTCCCTTTTACAGCAGGCATCACGCATGAGTGAGATGCAGGCAGACATCCGGGCCAACCTGACGTATCTCGTTGAATTTAAAGTGAGGTGCGTCCGCAAGGGCGGATAACCCCGGCAGCACGCACAGACCGCGCGCATCACTGCCTAACAGTGTAGGTGCCAGGTAGACAATCAGTTCGTCCACCAGGCCAGCCTGCAATAACGCGCCGGCAAGGTGCGCGCCCGCTTCGACCCATACACTGTTGATCTGCTGTTTGCCGAGCAGCATCATCAGCATGACCAGATCGGCGTGGCCGTTGTGTTCCGGTACGATAATTTCACGCACATTTTCAGGCCATTGGCGTTCATCGGCTCGCGTGCGGGCAAACCAGGTTTCTCCCGCCAGGCCGACCAGCTGATGCTGCGGTGTCACCCGGTTCTGACTGTCGATGACAATACGTACCGGTTGACGCAAATTTTCCTGCGGGTAAAGCGCCTGAGTATCAGCGTTTAACTCTGCCCAGCGCACGGTCAGCGCCGGATCGTCCGCCAGCACCGTTTCACTACTGGTCAGGATCGCGTGGCTCTGCGCGCGTAGCAACTGTACATCGCGGCGCGCCTGCGGTGAGGTGATCCACTGACTTTCGCCGCTGGCCATCGCGGTACGGCCATCAAGCGACGCGCCCAGTTTAAGCTGAACGTAAGGGAACCCGGTGCGCATACGTTTGAGAAAGCCTTTATTCAACGCTTCAGCTTCACTCATCATTAACCCGTGGCTGACTTCAATACCTTCTTGCTGCAAGCGATACAAACCGCGTCCGGCCACCTGCGGGTTAGGATCCTGCATCGCGGCGACCACGCGCGCAACACCAGCATTAATCAGCGCTTCGCAGCATGGCGGCGTACGCCCGTGATGGCTGCAAGGTTCCAGCGTGACATACGCCGTCGCACCGCGAGCCCGTTCGCCCGCCATGCGCAACGCATGTACTTCCGCGTGCGGTTCGCCAGCACGGTAATGAAAACCTTCGCCGACAATGTTGCCGTCATTGACAATTACGCAGCCGACACGCGGGTTCGGGTGAGTGGTAAAACGCCCACGCTGCGCCAGTTTCAGCGCTCGCGCCATGTACATTTCGTCAAGCATGATTAGTCCTGTAGACGGGCGATCTCTTCGCCAAATTCGCGAATATCTTCAAAGCTACGGTAGACGGAGGCAAAGCGGACATAGGCCACTTTATCGAGCTTTTTCAGCTGCTCCATCACCAAATTGCCAATCATCTTACTCGGCACTTCCCGTTCGCCAGTTGCGCGAAGTTGCGATTTAATGTGATTTAACGCCATTTCTACGTCGTCCGCGCTGACCGGGCGCTTTTCCAGCGCTTTTAACATGCCACGACGCAGCTTCTCTTCATTGAACGGTTCACGCACATCATTACTTTTCACGACGCGCGGCATCACAAGCTCCGCCACTTCAAAGGTGGTGAAACGTTCATTGCAGACCAGGCACTGCCGGCGACGGCGAACGGATGAACCTTCACCCACCAGGCGAGAATCGATAACTTTGGTATCCACGGCGAAACAGAATGGGCAATGCATACGGCGTCCTGACGTTAGAGTTAACTGAAATCTATTTTACCCTGAACTGGCATGACAACAAAGGCAGACCGTTTTTGAGACAATGGATCGATGGCAACGAGGCCGTTGCGATCTACCATTACAGAGAAGATCCTATCCAAGGAAACAGACACAATGACAAGACGTTACCTAAGAACCCTGTTACTGGGAAGCCTTTTTGCCCTCAGTGCCTGCGCCCAGCAAAGCGAAGTTCGCCAGCTCCATCAAAGTGTCAGCACGCTAAATAATGAAATGAGCAAGCTGAACAAAGAGACGGTGAAAATCACCCAGCAGAACACGCTGAATGCCAAATCCGGTAGCGGCGTTTACCTGCTGCCAGGTGCCAACACGCCCGCCCGGTTGAATAGCCAAATCGGTATGCTGCGGATGTCGTTGCAAAATATCGCGCCGAATGCGGCGGGAACCCGCGTTGTGTTGCGGATCCAGGGCGAATCCAACGATCCGTTACCGGCGTTCAGTGGAACCGTTGAGTGGGGTCAGATCCAGGGCACCACCGAGAACTACCAGGAAGTGAATGTACAAAACCAGCTGATTAACGCACCGGCCAGCACGCTGGCGCCGAGCGACGTTGATATTCCGCTGCAACTTAACGGCATCACACCGGAGCAGTTAGGCTTTGTCCGCATTCACGATATCCAGCCCACCAATTTGCCGTAACCCCAGGGGCGACGCTGTCGCCCTTTCTTACTCTCTGTCATGCATTTTCTTCTTTTTTGTCATCTCTTCATCACATTCACCAATTTGCAATATCGATAAATGCCAGTACAATCGCCGTCGTTTATTGCACGCAAACGTGAACGCAATCGATTACGCGTGTGTCAATAATGTGAAACAACACATATTTTTGTGAACGCGGATACTTATAATAGGCGCGCAGAAATATGAAACATTTAGAAACTCCATGCGTGCTTTCTTTCACTCCCGTCTGGGATCTCAATCAGTGGCGTAATGATGAAAAAAACAATTCTCGCAGCCGGTGCTGCTCTGGCGCTTTCCGCTTCTTTTACTGCTAACGCAGCGGATAACAGCAAACCTGAATACGTTTCCGACTGGTGGCACCAGAGCGTAAACGTGGTGGGCAGCTACCACACCCGTTTCGGACCTGTTCCGCGTAACGATACTTATCTGGAATATGAAGCGTTCGCCAAGAAAGATTGGTTTGATTTCTACGGCTACCTGGATGCGCCGGTCTTCTTCGGTGGTAACACCGGTGCGAAGGGGATCTGGAACCACGGTTCGCCGCTGTTTATGGAAATCGAGCCGCGTTTCTCTATTGATAAACTGACCGGCAGCGATCTGAGCTTTGGTCCGTTCAAAGAGTGGTATTTCGCCAACAACTACATTTACGACATGGGTCGCAACGCTTCCGGCCGCCAGAGCACCTGGTACATGGGTCTGGGTACCGATATCGACACCGGTCTGCCGATGAGCCTCTCCCTGAACGTCTATGCGAAATACCAGTGGCAGAACTACGATGCGCCAAACCAGAACGAGTGGGATGGCTACCGTTTCAAAGTGAAATATTTCGTGCCGATCACCAGCCTGTGGGGCGGTCAGCTGAACTATATCGGTTTTACCAACTTTGACTGGGGTTCAAAACTGGGCGACAGCCGCTACTACGTTAACGGCGAGCAGCAGCGTACCAACAACTCCATTGCCTCCAGCCATATCCTCTCGCTGGGCTACGATCACTGGCACTACTCTGTGGTTGCGCGTTACTGGCATAACGGTGGTCAGTTCAAAGACGATGCAACGCTGAACTGGGGCGCAGGCGACTTCAGCGCGCGTTCTACCGGTTGGGGTGGTTACCTGGTTGTTGGTTACAACTTCTAATCCCACTGCATTGCATAAAAGCCGACCCGATGGTCGGCTTTTTTATTGCCAGCGCGCTTTCTGCAGGTTAACAAATGCCTGCATCGATCTGTCCGCGCGTTCCGTAAATGTCTTGCCAGTAAAAGTGACCGACGTGCAGCGATCGAGACGAAAACAACGATAGTCATCACGTAACGTACACCACGACACCAATACCCAAACACTTCCCATAAACGACAACCCTAACGGATGGATCACCCGCTCCGAGGCTATTCCTTTGTCGTCTTCATAATGCAGATGCAGCTCCTGATGCAGTCGCATCGCCTGGTGCATAACATCAAACCAGACGCGTACCTGCGGGTATTTATCAAAATTGGGTGAAACGATGCGGTTGCGTTCGGCCGTAATGCGTTTGTCATAAGGCAGCACCGCCAAAAGTTTTTCCTGCGCCGAACCGGCAGCTTGTGCCAGCGTATCACCGCTCCAGGTTTGCAACATGCCGATAGCGGCAATTAATGCTTCAACCTCAAGGCCGGTAAACATTAACGGCGGCAAATCGAAACCGGGCAGTAAACGATAACCGCTGCCTGCTTCGCCCTGGATCGGTACGCCAGAGAGCGACAAATCGCGAATGTCGCGATAGATGGTGCGTTCAGAAACCTCCAGCCGCTCGGCCAGTAGCGCCGCCGTCACGCGACGTCGGGTACGCAGAACCTGAACTATCTGAAACAATCGATCAGCACGACGGCTCATAACTTATCCGGATGAAGAAAAGCCCGCGCATTCAGCACGGGCATCAGTGGTTCAGGCGGGTTGATGCAATCCAACCCGGTTACCCTCACTGTCAATAATCAAGGCAATAGTACCGATGCCCTGCGGCAATACTTCCGGGCCAAAACAACATTCACCGCCCTTTTCACGCACGCGCTCCAGCGCAGCCGCAAGGTTTGCTGTCGCCAGGTAAACCACTGTACCACCGCTTGCCGGCTGGAACATTGGCCCTTTTACCAGCGCACCGCCGGTGGCGGGTTTTACATGCGGAAAAACCGCCATCTCGATACCGGCTACGGTCTCATGGCGAAACTGCCCACCTAATACATGCTCATAAAACGCCACGGCGCGATCCAGTTGCTGTACTGGTAATTCAAACCAATTCACTAATGTATTCATGCTCTGTTCCTCTGCGTTAAAAAATCAACACAGCGAGTCTGCCAGAGGGCTCCTGACAGCATATTGTCAGTAGGGATCGTCTTACTATTTTCCGTTCCATCGTGATAATTATCCGAAAAACATAATTAACCAAAACATTAATAAGCAAGCTATGTATTAAAAGCAAAATGATATCTATAGAATCCGCCCCCTGCCGTAACGGGTAGCCGACACCAAACAGGAACTTCACGCTAAGGAACAGGGAACGATGTGGGCAGTTGAAATGCAGGCCGTCAGTAAAAGTTATTTATTAGGACAGGTTCGTGTTGAGGCATTAAAAGAAGTGACGCTCAACATTGCACCAAAACGGTTTACCGTATTATCCGGTCAGTCTGGCAGTGGCAAAACGACACTCCTGAACTTAATCGGCGGTATCGATACTCCCGATAGTGGCCGTCTGGTTATTGCCGATCGCGAAATGAACAGCCTTAATGACGACCAATGCAGCGCTTTTCGCGCCCGTAATCTTGGATTTATCTTCCAGAACTTCAATCTTATCCCGGTGCTGACCGCACGCGAAAACGTCGAAATTCCGCTTCTGGCGCAGCATCGAACTGCAGCCTGGCGCAAGCAGGCGGTCAACGACATGCTTGAGAGCGTCGGCCTTGGCGATAAAGCCGATTCATTGCCGAACCAGCTCTCTGGCGGGCAGCGTCAACGCGTCGCCATCGCCCGGGCGCTCATTCACCGCCCAACGCTGGTGGTGGCCGACGAACCCACCGCGAACCTCGACAGCAAAACAGGCAAATCAATTTTACAGCTGTTACGGCGTTTGCAGCAGGAGCATGCCGTTACGGTGGTGTTCTCTTCCCACGATCCGCAGGTAATTGCCGAGGCCGATGACCTGTATGTTGTACACGATGGCTGTGTGAGTGGCCCGAGCACCCGATAAGGAGAGAACATGCTGAGACTAAAAACGCTGAAACACGCACTGCGCAACCTGCTGCGCAACCGTCGTCGTACCTTATCAACGCTCTGCGCAATCATGGTTGGCGCCGTCGGAATTCTGCTGTTTGGCGGTTATAACCACTCCATCAAATACAGTTTGCAAACGACATTTGTTCGTAGCACCGGTCATCTGCAAATTCAGCATCGGGATTATTTACTGCACGGTACGGGAAACCCGGCGGAATACAGCATCCGTCATTACCAGAAAGTGATGGATATCATCACCCGCGATCCGGTACTGCAACCGATGCTCACCGTCAGCACGCCAGTGCTCATGCTGACAGGCATCGCCGGGCATTATGCTGTCGGTACGTCACGTCCGGCACTTATTTACGGCAGTGAAGCTGCAGGAAAAGTGCAACTGAACAAATGGGACGAATACCACCTCGGTGATTTCCTGCAAAACCGCCACATATACTCTGGTGCCGCAGCAGATTCGGCATTTATTGGCGGCGGTCTGGCGCGTTTGCTGCAATTGTGCGCCCTCGCAAAAAACCAGCCTTGCAGTCCTCCGCCAGCCAAAGAGAACCACGCAGCCGATCTTCCCGGCGATCTTCTGCAACTGTCGCAGCAAGCGCGACAGGCGCACGCTACGGACAGTGACAATTACATTGAGCTTCTGGCAGCTTCCGGCAACGGCGCGCCGAACATAGTACGCGTAAAAGTGGAAGGTATTCAGCCGCAACCCGCTCGCGAGCTGGATGATAGCTTTGTTGGCATCCATCTGCACCAGGCGCAACAGCTGCTGTTTGGTCAGGAGACGCCAGGCGCGACGGCTATCATTCTGCAACTGCACAGCACCTCGCAACTGGCGGCGGCGCGAGCGCGTCTCCAGCAGCTTTTTGCCAGCGAACTCGCGGATTATCCGCTGACAGTATACGACTTCACCGAGCTACAGCCGTTGTATAAACAGGTACTGAAAATGTTCGACAATATGCTCAATTTCATGCTGGTTCTCATCCTCGCCATTGCGCTATTCACCGTCAGTAACACCATGGGGATGGCGGTAATGGAGCGCACAGTGGAGATTGGCACGTTGCGCGCTGTCGGGCAGAAACGGCGTGATATCCAGCGCTTGTTTCTCAGTGAAGGCTCGCTACTGGGTGTGTTCGGCTCGACTATCGGGGTAATCGTCTCTTTATTGCTGGCGTATCTCATCAATCACGCCGGGCTTACCTGGCAGCCCCCCGGCGTGACAGTGCCAATCAGGATCCATATCAGCGTGTGGGGAGAGTGGACAATGATAAGCAGCGTGGTCGGTGTTTTGTTGCTGATAACCGTCATCTCATCATGGTGGCCTGCGCGACGCGCGGCAAATGTCTCTATCGTCGAGGCGCTACGCCATATCTGACCCCTGCCCTTCATCCATTGACAAGGAAGAACATAATGCAATTGCAAAAGAAAACCCTGGCACCGTTGTGCCTGGTATGGCTCTTGTTGACCGCCATGCCGGCAAGTGCCGCACTTGATGCGCAACACATCCTGAAAAAAAGCGACGAGGTACGTAACCCGGATCGATCCTTTAGCCTGGTCACAACGCTTATCAGTTATAAAAACGGCAAGCAGAACGACATCAGCAAACTGGTGCTCTACTCGCGCGCATCGCCCAATGGCGGTCAATTCCGCAGCCTGCTGCGCTTTATCAGTCCGCAACGCGATGCGGGTAAATTGACACTGAAAAGCGGTCGCGATCTCTGGCTTTATGACCCGGCAAGCCAGGCCAGCGTGCCAATCTCCCCGCAACAGCGCCTGTTGGGGCAAGCGTCTAATGGCGATGTCGTAACAGCCAACTGGGCAGAAGATTACCAGGCAAGTCTGCTGGCTGAAGAGCAGATCCAGGACGGCGAAAAACAAATGCGCGACTGCTACCACTTGCATTTGGTCGCAACCAATCCGGACGCGCCCTACCCTTCGATGGATCTTTGGGTCGACAAAAACGATTTCAAAAGCCGTAAAGCGGAGTTCTACGCCGTTAATGGTAACCTGCTGAAAACAACCTGGTATCGTCGCTACGAACCCGCGCTGGGCGGTGTGCGCCCCACCGAGGCGGTGATCATTGATGGCGTCAACGCCCAGCTTGTCACCGTTCTGCGCCAGCAGAATTTTGCCTGGCGGGATGTCCCGGAAGCGTGGCTACAGCGCGATTATCTGGCGCACTTTAAGGATACGGATCAATGAAGGCCTCGCGCACGCGCTTAGGCTGGCTCATCGCACTCGGCGTGCTGTGCAACGCCTCCGCCAGCGCACAGCAGGATAGCACTCTGGCAGCGCTTGAACTGGCGGACAAAACTGAGTTTACCGCTGTGGAGAACAAGGCGCTGAGTGCACTGCTCGAAATTGCCACTAACCTGAACGAAAACAGCGATAAAGAACAACGCATGTCGCTGGATATGCGCTGGGACAAAACCCTGTTACGTAACTGGCGGGTTGTACTTTCGAACCGCTTCGACAGCCGCTTCTCTCACCACCTGAGCCAAAATCGTAATATCAATACGTTGCGTGAAGCCTGGCTGAGCTACGCGCTGACATCTCAGTCCTCCATCGATGTCGGGCGTGTTAACACCCGTTATGGCGTTGCGCTGGGCTACAACCCTACCGACTTTCTTGGTCGCGGTACTGTGCGTTCAGCCATATCGGCCGATCCGGAGTCTCTGCGCAGCAACCGCCTGGGCAATGCCATGATCCGTTTGCAAAAATTTTGGGACAAAGCGGCTGCAACCGTGATCTGGTCGCCCAAAATCAGTGCCAGCCGACGGCAGAACAGCGCCAGTCTTGACTGGAATGCCAGTAATCCCCGTGAACGGGTTTTACTGGCGGGAAGCTATCGTTTTGCCGAAAACCTTAATCCGCAGTTGTTGCTGCTACAGGAAGAACACCGCTCGCCCCAGTTGGGGGTAAATCTTTCGCGGGTGCTGTCGCGCTCCGCACTGGTCTATGCGGAATGGGCGGGAGGACGTCAGCCCTTCAGTTGGCAGGAAGCACTGCCTGAAAATCAGTGGGATATGGCGTGGCGTAACCGTGCAGCAGTGGGTTTGACCTGGACCGGCGAGAACCATTTGACCCTGCGCCTGGAGGGTCACTATAACGGCAGTGCCGACAGCAAAAGAGCCATCTCTGCACTTCGCGCCGCTCCCCCTTATATTGCCGCGCAGATTGCCACCTCTCCCGCAGACAGCACAGCGCAACAAGCGCAAGACGGGCTGACACCACGCCGCGGTGCACTATTGCAGGCGTACTGGAAAGACATCGCCGACCAGTATGATTTCAACCTCATTTGGCAGCGGGATTTGCAGCGCCAGAAAAATATGGGATTTGTGGAGCTAAGGCGTCACCTGAATTCGGTGGATATCGCCCTTCAGTGGCAAAAAATCTACCGCCCTGAGGTGAAAAAGACCTATAGCGTGCGGCCAGACAGGCGCTGGCAACTCTCCGTAGATTACTATTTTTAAACCGTGTGATATTGCCGGGGCATCATCAATCCCCTACCCGCAATAGCGATGCGAATAACCTGACTCACTATCGCAACAGGCGTTGAACGGGAATCCATCTGTTTTGGGAATATAACGAACAGTCCTGAAAATAATTCTGGCATTTTATCTATCAAATCTTACAAACCGGTCTTAAATATAATGGTCACTTTTCTTACTGGTCAGATAGAAAACAGGAATAGAACATCGTATCTTCTCTATCCCGCTTACATTCCTCAGGCAGGTTTAGGAGGTTAATCTATGTCCATTAATATTTTAATTGTGGATGAGCATGCAATTATACGTCGGGGAATGACCTCGATGATTAACTCACTAAAAAACAGCAATCTTAATACTGATAAACGTGATATCGACGTT
Source organism: Kosakonia quasisacchari (assembly GCF_004331415.1). GTDB lineage: Bacteria > Pseudomonadota > Gammaproteobacteria > Enterobacterales > Enterobacteriaceae > Kosakonia > Kosakonia quasisacchari. The sequence continues at coordinate 159,258 of NZ_SJOP01000010.1, read as the reverse complement.
ATTGGTGATACCAATGAGCAAACAGAGCTTCTTGATATTCTCGCCAGTAAAAAAGTTGATCTTCTCTTTCTGGGTTATGGTCTGCATACCATTAAAACAGGTAACCCAGTATCGGAGCTGGATGGCGTAGCACTGGTAAAATGGATTTCAAGCCGTTACCCCACGACAAAAACCATTGTTTTATCTCCCTATAACAATACGAATCTTATTCGTATTGCACTGGAGGCAGGTGCGAAAGGCTATATAAGCCGCAACACCAGCGAACGTACGCTCTGGCGTGCCATTACTACCGTGCTGATGGACGAAGTCTATATTGAACGAGGATTAATGGATTCACTTTTCCGCCGCGATGCGCTGACGCCACAGGAATTATCAACGCGCGAAAGTGAGGTTTTACGCTTATTATGCCGTGGGCTTTCGTTAACAACGATTTCCAAACGTATGAATATTAGTATTAAAACTGTCAGCGCACATAAGCTCCGTGCTATGGGAAAACTAAATGTGCGAACTGATTGCCAGCTTTACTGTTTATTATTTCAGACACGGATGTTTGACATTGCAATGTAAATCGCTGTCCCGCATTTAATTTATTATCCGTCAAACGAAAAGGCCTTTGTTTTTCCTGCTCAGGCCTTTATGCCCAATATACAAGCAAAGGTTTCGGAATTATCAACGGCTATGTTATCCATTTATTGATAACCTCCTGGCTGCAAGGTTTGAACAAACAACCATCCATTCCTGCCGCGATACACTGTTGAACAACCTCGACTTGCGCAATGGCGGTGAACCCCAACAGGGTTGCACGCGTATCTCCTGAACGCAGTTCTTCCGCGCGTATCAGCTTTGCAAGGGTAAAACCATCCATCACTGGCATATTGCAATCGATCAAAATGTAATCGTAGTTGCGGCTCATCAGCCAAAGGGTTAGCGCTTCTTCTCCATTCGTTGCTTCGCTGACCTGATGACCAAGAAATTCAAGTTGATGACGTAACAACATAAGGTTTGGCGGGTAATCATCAACAATGAGCACCCGTCTTACGCCGGAAGATAAGCGTTTTGCTGGCACAGCCGACTCATGTTCAGCAGCATTGACAGATACCGCGGGCAGGCGCAAACGCACATGGACAGCGGTGCCTTCGCCAGGGGTACTTTCCAGCGTTAATTCACCTTTCATTAGTTCACACAGGGTACGGCAAATAAACAGCCCCAGCCCGGAGCCAAGCCGCGATGCGTCTTTATCGGAATCCAGTTGCGTGAAAGGGTTAAAAAGTCTTTTTTGGTCTTCGGGCGTAATTCCGATACCTGTATCTTTGACGGTCAGCGAAACCGCTATCATTCCCTCCACAGCCGGTTCATGTTTTAGAATGACGTCTATCGAACCTTCGCGAGTAAATTTAACCGCATTACTTAACAGGTTAGAAAGGATCTGCTTGTAACGATGAGGGTCAATTTTTAACAGACACCGATCACCCCCTTCTACATGCATATTAATCGTTAGCTGTTTTTGATCGGTCGCCTCTTTGAATAACAGCGCGACAGAGCGTGTCAAAGCAATCAGCTCCTCTTTTCGCGGTGCTATTGCCATACGGCCCGATTCAATCCGTGAAATATCCAGAATATCCCCCACAACAGCGAGTAAATTTTTTGCTGCGTCGTGTGCGACTTCCAGCATCGGCTGTGGCTGTTGTGCCAGCACATTTTGCTTTATTTGTAGTTCGAGAATGCCAAGAATCGCGTTTAACGGCGTGCGAATTTCATGGCTCATCACCGACAGAAAATTCGTCTTCGCCCGATTTGCCGCTACGGCTTCATCCCTCGCTTCATTCAATTGCTGAATGAATTCCTGCCGCTCAGTCATGTCTATCCAGCCACTTAAAACACCATTGTTTCTGCCATCGCTCCCATGAAAAGGAATGATCCAGTAAAAAACGGTGCGTGATTGGGCCGAGTGGTTAAACGTCAGCAACCTGTCACGCATGAGCGGGACACCTGTGGTAATCACCCGTTGATAGTCACGATGAAACTCACGGATCATAAATTCCGGCAAAGGCAAAACATCGACGGTTTTCCCATACACCTCTTCGTGCGTGACGTTCATCTCTTCCAGATAGCGGATATTACAACTGACAAGTTCCCCACGTAGATTACGCACCGCGACCGGCCAGGGTACGGAAAACATCATATTGCTCATGCAGGAGAGTTGCTCTTTAAGCCGCTGTTGCATACGTATGCGCTGATTCACCTGTCGTCTGAGCGAAATGATCCACAACATCGAAATGATAACAATCGCCGACATCACCAAGCTAATGACCTTGATATGACGGCGCCCTCCCTGCCAAAACACGCTCTTTTGCGCAGCAACTCCAGCATTATTCACCGGAAACGTATTCACGGCTGCAGATCCGAGAGGATGGATGACTTGCGCTACTTGCTTTTCTTCTGCTCCGCTGCCAGAAAAATCGGCGGCATAAAAAGCGATATTTGCCGGATGAGCATTAACTGCCAGGCAGCAAGTGAAAAGTAGCCATAATAAAAAAATGCACCATTTAATACAGCGGAAAATAAAAGAACACATTCGCTTTTCCTGGTTCCAATTGCTGGCCGATGCAGTATAAAAAACCTATTAATAATCCAACCCGAGCGCACCCAGAGTAAATCAACCTAACAAACAAACCAGTTGGTTATAATCTTTAAACATTAGCGAAATAAAACGCTGGCGCATTTTCGAAATATTTCCTTGAGTTATCGCCCCCTCATCAATCAGCTGAGGCAACCGCTCCATCACAATGCAGCAGCGTATCGCCCGGCGCATTCCCAAAAGATACCAGGAAGATTTCATTCGGTGGGCAAGATTGGCAATCTGAGGAAGAGTTCCAGTACGCGCGGTAATTTCAAGTTGTTGAATATCAGCAGCCAACGTCTGCAAAAGTTTAGGAACCATGGCATCAATTATTGGCTGCTGATTATTCGCCAGCCGATGTAATTCACACAACTGCGCTTGTGGCATTTCCCTCGACTGTAAAAAGCGACGTAAATGCTCTGCAGATAAAGGAAGAGACAAAATATAATCGAAACCCTTCAGGCGCAGCGTTGATTCCGTTTCTGCCTGTTCATCATCTATGCAGGCCACTAATAACGAAGGTAATGTTAATTCTCCTGCCAACTCCGCAATGAGTAACGTCTCAACTAAATCAACACCTGGATTTGCACTCTCACTCAAATCGACCAGTAGCACATGCCAGGGGTGACGGGAAAGAGTATCCTGCGCATCGTTTATATCCACAGTGGCGAGATTCAAATCACTGTAGCGTAGCTGTTGTGCGAGGGTGCGCTGCTGTTCGGCACTGTACGTCGCAAGTAGTGTCTGCATTCCATGCATAACAAACTCCATGTCGTTAACTTGTTAATCCAATTTGCTGTAGGTATTGATAGAGCTCGTACTCGGAGGTGACACCCAATTTACGCATGGCGCTTTTTTTCTGTGCGCTGACGGTTTGTTTCGTCCTACTAAGCCGGGTGCTGATATCGTTCACAGTCATACCGCGCAGTAACAAGCGCAGCACCTCATTTTCTTTTGGTGTCAGCTTCACCTCAAGTTGCGCTGCAGCGTCCACTTGCGGCGTAGTCGTTTTCGGGGAAATAGCAGGCAAGGTGAGCGCTTGCAATGTCTGTAACAGCTTTGTCGACAAACTGGCTTTATTTAATACCGTGTGCACTCCGAGACGCAGTAATGAATGCTGAATACCGGGGTTATTGATCATAGAAACCACAATAATCAGCAAATCTGGCCAGCGTCTTTTTAATAATTGAATGAGCGCCAGGCCATCGTTGTATCGCTCTCCGGGCATGCTGAGATCGGTGATCAGAATATCAGTTGCGTGCTGCTCCAACTTTGCCACGACTTCATCGGCGGTCATGGCTTCATCAATAATGAGGTACTGCGCGGAAAGTGGTGCGAGTAACGTTCGCATCCCCATTAAATAAATAGGGTGATCATCTGCAATCAACACTTTTTTAGGTTTCAACACACTGACAAATCTCTGGTCACAGCCATATCATTACGAATTCATGCACTTTAACAAAAAAGAATGGCGATGCGGAATGAATATTCAATAAAGGGAAGCTGTTCCCATTTTATAGAAAAGAAAAGATGAAATTGATATCTCTAATAAATAAGCACGCTTTTATTATAAACAGGAAAAATACTACAGATAAAAAAACCGCAGCATATGGCTGCGGTTTGTCCTGTACAAACGAATGCTTATGGCAGAATAGACGGCTGATCCGCCCCTTCTTTTTCCACTTTCTGCTGCAGTAAATGCTCGCGCTTCATCCCCATTTTCAGCGCCAGAGCAGACGCGACATAGATAGAAGAAGCTGTACCGATGGAAACCCCGATAAGCATGGTCAGCGAGAAGCCCTTCAGCATTGCGCCGCCGAAAAGATACAGCATCAGGATCACAACTAACGTGGTCCCGGACGTGATCAACGTACGGTGCAGTGTTTGCGTCAGAGAAATGTTAAAGATCTCGTATGGCGTACCGCGGCGGATCTTACGGAAATTCTCACGAATACGGTCAGATACCACGATGCTGTCGTTAAGCGAGTAACCAATTACTGACATCAACGATGCCACGATGGTCAAGTCAATCTCAATCTGGAACAGCGAGAGTACGCCCATCGTGATGATAACGTCGTGCGCCAGCGCGATAACCACGCCCGCAGCCAGACGCCACTCGAAGCGGAAACCGACATAAACCAGAATACTGATCAACGCGACCAGCAACGCCATCCCACCGGTCTGCGCCAGATCAGCGCCCACGCTCGGACCGACAAACTCAATACGTTTCACGGCTGCATTCTGGCTGGTCGCTTCGTTAATCACGCTAACGACTTTACTTCCCAGCACCTGGCCACCGGTTTCGCCCTTAGCGGGCGGCATACGTACCATGATGTCGCGGCTGCTACCGAAGTTTTGCAGCAGCGGCTCCTGGAAGCCCGCTTTCTCCAGCGCGTCACGCATCAAATCCATATCTGCCGGTTTTTCCAGCGAGATTTCGATAACCGTACCACCGGTAAAATCCAGGCCCCAGTTAAAGCCACGAACACCCATCACAACGATGGAGAGGATCAGCAGCGCGCCGGAAATGATAAAAGCCCAGTTGTCCCAGCGCATAAAGTCCCAGACTTTACGGCCGTGGTTCAATTGTTCAACAGTATAATCCTGTGCCACAACGCACTCCTCAGATAGACAGCTTGTTAATGCGTTTGCCGCCGTACAACAAGTTGACGATGGCACGGGTACCGACAATGGCGGTGAACATTGAGGTCGCAACACCAATACCAGTGGTGATCGCAAACCCTTTAATTGAACCAGTACCTACTGCGTAAAGAATAAGCACTTTGATCAACGTGGTGATATTCGCATCGAAAATGGACGAAAACGCGCCCTGATAACCTTCGTGAATCGCCTGCTGCACCGAACGACCATTGCTCAGCTCTTCTTTAATACGTTCGTTTATCAGAACGTTGGCGTCCACCGCGACCGCAAGGGTAAGCACGATCCCGGCAATCCCCGGCATCGTCAGCGTTGCACCAGGCAGCAGCGACATAATGCCGACAATTAACACCAGGTTGGCAACCAGCGCAGACGTGGCGATCAGACCAAACTTTTTATAGAAGAAGATCATGAAGATAATGGAAACCACCAGACCTGCCAGGCAGGCTTCCAGACCCTGCGTGATGTTCTGCGAACCGAGCGTTGGGCCGATGGTACGTTCTTCAACAATCTGGATCGGCGCAATCAGTGCACCAGCGCGCAGCAGCAGCGACAATTGACGCGCTTCGGTCGGGTTGCTGATACCGGTAATACGGAAACTGTTACCGAGGCGAGACTGGATGTTGGCGATGTTAATCACCTCTTCCTGTTTCACCAGCACCGCACGTCCGTTGGCATCTTTTTTACCGCTGTCTTTGTACTCCACAAACAAGGTCGCCATCGGTTTACCGATATTGTCCTTGGTGAAGTTAGACATGATGTTACCACCCGCGCTATCCAGTGAAATGTTCACCTGCGGTTGGTTGTACTCATCCTGGCTGGAAGTGGAGTCGGTGATATGGTCACCGGTCAAGATCACGCGTTTGTACAGCACAACGGGCTGGCCTTCACGCGTCTGTTTCACCTCGGAGTCACCAGGTACGCGGCCAGAAGCGGCGGCGGAAGCATCCACGCTGCTGTTAACGAGGCGGAATTCCAGCGTCGCAGTGGCGCCCAGAATCTCTTTCGCACGTGCCGTATCCTGGATACCCGGCAGTTCAACCACGATACGATCAGCGCCCTGGCGCTGCACCAGCGGCTCAGCCACACCCAGTTGGTTTACACGGTTACGCAAGATATTGATGTTCTGCTGAACAGCATATTCGCGGGCTTCGCTCAGACGAGCATCGCTCATCACAGCACGCAGCACGTTGTCGCCCTGATTGGAGATAACGAGATCGCGGTGGCGGGCTGTCAGGTAAGTATTCGCCTGATCGCGCGTCGCGCTATCGCGAAACTGAATGCTTAGGCCATAGTTATCTTCCTTACGCACGGTGGTGTAAGGAATGCCCTTGTCGCGTAGATCGCTGCGCAGGCTGTCCATGTTCTGTTCCTGCAACTTGCTCAACGCCGTCTGCATATCCACTTCCATCAGGAAGTGCACACCGCCGCGCAGATCAAGACCGAGTTTCATCGGTTCAGCTTTAATGGCGGTCAACCAACGTGGTGTTGCCGGAGCAAGGTTAAGCGCGACAATGTACTGATCGCCTAACGAACTGACCAGCACTTCGCGGGCGCGCAGCTGCGTATCAGTAGAATCGAAGCGAGCAAGAATTGCGCCCTCTTCCAGTGCCACAGACTTCGCGTTGATTTTTTCTTTTTGTAGATCGTTCTGGACCTGGATCAGCGTTTGCTCACTGGCGGCGACGCCGCGCGCGCCAGTGATCTGAACAGCCGGATCCTCACCATACAGGTTGGGAAGTGCGTAAAGCAGGCCGACGATAATGACGACGACCAGCATAATGTACTTCCACAAAGGATAACGGTTTAACACGGCAGTTCCCTTTGGGAAAACAATAGATTACAGCGCCTTCATCGTGCCTTTCGGCAGAACGGCAGCTACGAAGTCACGTTTGATTACCACTTCGGTGGTGTCGTTCAGGGCGATAGCAATGTAGCCAGTGTCTGCTACTTTGGTTACGCGGCCAATCAGACCACCATTGGTCAGCACTTCATCACCTTTAGCGATGGAGTCCATCAGCTTTTTATGCTCTTTCGTGCGTTTTTGCTGCGGGCGCAGAATCATGAAGTAAAAAATCAGACCGAACACCACCAGCATCGGAATCAAAGTCCACTGGCTTTGGGCTGCCGGTGCGCCTGCTGCTGCTACCGCATCAGAAATAAAAAAGCTCATTCAAATTCCCTCATTATTAAATTAATCAACGTTCAAAGGTGGTACAGACCGCCCCTGACGCTGGTAAAAATCCGCGACGAAGCTCTCTAATTTACCCTCTTCGATAGCCTTGCGTAAACCAGCCATTAAACGCTGATAATACCGCAGGTTATGAATGGTATTGAGACGCGCGCCCAATATTTCGTTGCAACGGTCAAGATGATGCAAGTAAGCAAGAGAATAATTGCGACAGGTATAGCAATCACACTCGCTATCAAGCGGGCCGGTATCGCTTTTATATTTCGCGTTACGGATTTTCACCACGCCATTGGTCACAAACAGGTGACCGTTACGGGCGTTGCGCGTCGGCATTACGCAGTCAAACATATCAATGCCGCGTCGCACGCCTTCAACCAGATCTTCTGGTTTACCGACGCCCATCAGGTATCGTGGTTTGTCTGCGGGGATTTGCGGGCAGACATGCTCCAGAATGCGGTGCATATCTTCTTTCGGCTCGCCCACAGCCAGACCGCCGACAGCGTAGCCATCAAAGCCAATCTCTACCAGACCTTTGACCGAGATATCGCGTAAATCTTCGTAAACGCTGCCCTGAATAATACCGAACAACGCATTTTTGTTACCCAGCCCATCAAAACGCTCACGGCTGCGTTTCGCCCAGCGCAGAGACATCTCCATAGAGCGTTTCGCGTAATCCCAGTCCGCCGGATATGGCGTACATTCGTCGAAGATCATCACGATATCGGAACCGAGATCGTACTGAATCTCCATCGATTTTTCCGGATCGAGGAAAATAGGATCGCCGTTGATCGGGTTACGGAAGTGCACACCCGCTTCGGTGATCTTGCGGATGTCGCCAAGGCTGAACACCTGGAAACCGCCGGAATCGGTAAGGATTGGGCCTTTCCACTGCATGAAATCGTGCAGATCGCCGTGCAACTTCATGATCTCCTGACCCGGACGCAGCCACAGGTGGAAAGTGTTGCCGAGGATAATCTGCGCGCCAGTGGCTTCAACTTCTTCCGGCGTCATCCCTTTTACGGTGCCGTAAGTGCCCACAGGCATAAACGCTGGCGTTTCAACCACGCCACGATCAAACACCAGACGACCGCGGCGGGCGCGTCCGTCAGTGGTATCCAGTTCAAATTTCATTTCTTCTCCAGCCAGAAAGACAGTCTGACGTTTAAAACCAGCACCGCGGACCTATTCCCCGACGCGTTCAAAAATGGCTTGCGGATTGTACGTGATAAACATCGCATCCCCGTAACTAAAAAAGCGATATTTCTCTGCAACTGCGGCGTGATACGCATTCATGGTGTGTTTGTACCCGGCGAAAGCAGAAACCAGCATGATCAGCGTCGATTCAGGCAGGTGGAAGTTGGTGACCAGCGCATCAATCACCCGGTACTGATAACCTGGGTAAATGAAAATCTGCGTATCGCCGAAGAACGGCTCAATCAGATCTTTTTTTGCTGCCTGCGCGGCGCTTTCCAGCGAACGAACGGACGTGGTTCCCACGGCGACAACCCGGTTGCCACGCGCTTTTGCCGCCAGCACCGCGTCAACAACCTCCTGCGGCACTTCGGCATATTCGGAATGCATAATATGGTCTTCAATGCTGTCAACGCGCACCGGCTGGAAAGTTCCCGCGCCTACATGCAGCGTCACAAACGCCATCTCGATGCCTTTATTACGCAAACGCTCGAGTAGCGGTTCATCAAAATGCAGCCCTGCCGTCGGCGCGGCAACCGCGCCAGGCTTCTGGCTGTACACGGTCTGATAGAGCTCGCGGTCCGCCTCTTCATCAGGGCGGTCAATATAGGGCGGCAGCGGCATATGGCCGATGGCGTTGAGGATATCCAGCACCGGACGTTCGTCGTGAAACGCCACTTCGAACAACGCGTCGTGGCGCGCCATCATCGTCGCCTGAATATCTTCCGCATCACCGAGCAGCAGTTCCGTGCCCGGCTTCGGCGCTTTGGATGCGCGAATATGTGCCAGAATACGTTTATCGTCGAGCATACGCTCAACCAGCACTTCAATCTTGCCGCCGCTGGCTTTACGGCCAAACAGGCGCGCCGGAATTACGCGGGTGTTATTGAACACCAGCAGATCGCCGGGGTTGAGCTTGTCGAGTAAATCGGTGAAAGTACCGTGCGTCAGCGCGCCTGTTGGGCCATCCAGCGACAGTAAGCGGCAACTGCTGCGCTCAGGCTGCGGATAGTGGGCAATCAGGGATTCGGGCAATTCAAAGGAAAAATCGGCAACGCGCATGACACTAACTCGATACATATTTAAGAGGCGGGTAGTCTAGTGCCCACGCCCCTTCGCTGCAACCGTTAGCCGCTTTTGGACAAACAATAAGCATGAATTTTTTAGCGCACCTGCACTTAGCCCATCTTGCCGACAGTTCCCTGCCCGGCAACCTGCTGGCGGATTTTGTTCGCGGCAACCCGCAAGACCTCTACCCGGTGGAGATCGTTGATGGGATCCATATGCATCGCCGTATCGACGTCATGACCGACAACCTGCCGGAAGTCAAAACCGCCCGCGAGTGGTTCCGCCCGCAAACCCGGCGAGTCGCGCCGATCACGCTGGATGTGATGTGGGATCATTTCCTCTCCCGACACTGGGCGCAAATTTCTCCGGATTTCCCGCTGGGTGATTTTGTTCACTATGCCCGTGCGCAGGTCGCTACAATCCTGCCCGACTCTCCGCCGCGATTTATTAATTTGAACAATTACCTTTGGTCAGAGCGCTGGCTGGAGCGCTACCACGAGATGGCCTTTATTCAGAATGTGCTCAACGGGATGGCGAACCGCCGCCCGCGCCTGGATGCACTGCGCGACTCCTGGCAGGATCTGGACGCCAACTACGCCGCGCTGGAGGCTCAATTCTGGGAATTCTATCCGCGTATGATGGCGCAGGCCAAAGAGCAACAGCTTTAATTCTTGCACTGAGGGTGCGTTGCGCTATTTTTAGAAAGCGTTATTGTTGAAACAATCGATAGATAAAACCTATACCAGCGATTGTCAGTGGCGCTTTGAGCTGCATTACCCCTCTCCCTATACTGGCCCGCGTTGCGTTCTATTAACCTTGTAAATTACAGGAGTACATATGGTACTGGTTACTCGTCAGGCACCGGATTTTACTGCCGCAGCCGTTCTGGGCAGCGGTGAAATTGTTGAAAACTTCAACTTCAAACAGCACACCAACGGTAAAGCGACCGTACTGTTCTTCTGGCCGATGGACTTCACCTTCGTTTGCCCGTCTGAACTGATCGCTTTCGACAAACGTTACGAAGAGTTCAAAAACCGCGGTGTGGAAGTGGTTGGCGTCTCTTTTGACTCCGAGTTTGTTCACAACGCATGGCGTAACACGCCGGTTGAGAAAGGCGGCATCGGCGCGGTGAAATACGCGATGGTCGCTGACATCAAACGTGAAATTCAGCAGGCTTACGGTATCGAGCATCCGGATGCGGGCGTTGCCCTGCGTGGTTCTTTCCTGATCGACAAAAACGGCATCGTGCGCCACCAGGTCGTCAATGACCTGCCGCTGGGCCGTAACATCGATGAAATGCTGCGCATGGTTGACGCGCTGCAGTTCCACGAAGAGCACGGCGAAGTGTGCCCGGCTCAGTGGGAAAAAGGTAAAGAAGGGATGAACGCCTCTCCGGACGGCGTAGCAAAATACCTGAGCGAAAACGTCTCCAGCCTGTAATTGGCTGCGTTGATAAAGGCCCGCACCGCGGGCCTTTTTTATGGCTAGCTGAAAAACCACATCCGGTGAGCGCTGCTATTCCGGGGCTCTGATTCTGCCTGATTGTCTTTGCATGTAAATCCGACAAAACAGGCCGTTGCTGCTTTTAAGGTTTCGACGCCCTTCCAAGGGCGAAAGCAATGCCGCCTCCTGTAAAGGCAGCTCGTTATTCGCGTGTCTTCACTTCACGCCAGATGCGCAGTGCCATCCATACCAACACCACAACGCCCAACAGTAAGACGCCCCACACCAGCAAGGTTTTCCACGTCTGCTGGCGTTCTGCCGGTGATGTCGCCGTCAACCGCTCCTCGCCGCCAAGCGCCACACGATCCTGCACCTGCACTTCCGGTATCGCCGTAAGATCGAGCTGTTTACGCAGCGCTTCCGGGATCAATCCTTCCATCGTCACCGCAGCAGGCTCCGCCACCCGATTACCCCACGCCAGCATAAACGGCCCCTTGCCCTGCGCATTAAAGACCAGCGATTGTCGGTCGCGGCTGCCGGTTACCTGCGGCAATGCTTCAGGTAGACGGGCATCGAGCGTGGTGATGCGCACCGCCTGCACGGCGTCTCCTGGCAGGCTGAGCGGTGCGGAAACACGCCCATTAAGCGCCCACAGCACCGTTTTACTTAACGGTTTCCACTCGCCGTTGGCGCTGCTGCGCCAGTCAATCGCCACCGGCAATACGCCCTCTTGCGCAAGCCTTACCGACAGCACGCTTAATGGCTGCGGTCGCGCCCATTGGTACTGCGCTTCGGTCGCGGAAACCCGCTGTTCGTGAGCTGCCATCTCCACCTGTTCCAGCAGCGTTGGCTCGCTGCCAGGCCGTGCAGTGACCTGCGTAATCGTCACTGGCAGGTTCGGGGTATCAAACACCATCAGCAAATAACGTACACCATCGGCAGGCATCGGTTGATCGAGGTTAATTTGATCGAGCTTCAGCCGTTCGCTGCCGCTCGCCAGCTCCATCACTGGAGCGTCGTTCAGCAACGTGGTCCAGGTGCGCATATCACGACTGAAAAAGAGCGTCACTTTGCCGCGCCAGTTTTTTACTGGCTCCGACCAGGCCAGTTTAAGTTGTGCGAGCGTGAAGCTTTCCGGCATATTTTCCGGCAACGCCAGTAAATAGCTCTGCCCGACAACTTCGTCAGGCTCGCCTTCAATACGAATATCGACGCCGGACGAGGAGTGCAAACGCACCACATTTGGCCCTTCTGTGCCGGTGTCAACCGGCGACGAATCCAGCGGAAACACCCGCAGCGCGATGGGCTCTGGCGCATGCGCTGCGGCACGCTGCGTTTCCAGCGTAAACGGCACACGCTCGCCATCGTGGTTAAACACCCGGACATCACGCAGATCTGGCCAGGCGCTCTGTGCGTAGGTATCCAGAGGTAGATCCACGCGGTACCAGGATGCCGGTTGCGGCAGATCGAGCGTCGCGCCAAACGCGTAATCCTGCGGTGAATCCGTAACAGCCTCACTGCTTATCGCTGCGCTTGCCGTTGTCATCAGTGCGGCCAGTAGTAATCCATGCCACTTTTTCATTGTTCTTCTCCCTTGTCCTCTTCCCGCATAGCCTTTGGCGGCAGGGGTGAAAAATAACCCACAATCAGTACCAGAACCGCCACACCAATAAAAGCGATCGCTCGCGAAAGCCCACCGCCGCCAGCGCTGTCGACCAGCATCAATTTAAGCAGCACCACGCCCAGCAACACACCGCCGCACAACCACTGCTGGCGTGCATGCTGGCGTGTGGCGCGGATCATCACCACCAGCGCAATCAACATCCAGAACAGCGCAAAACTGGTCTGAATCAATCGCGACTGCCACAGACTTTCACTCTCCCAGGCCACCTCTCCGTAGTAGGCCAGCAGACGCAGCAACGCACCGTTTAGCCACCAGAAACCAAGCGCCGCCAGCACCCACGGGCGCACACGCCAGATTTGCGGTGCCACCGCCGGGTAGTGCGCTTCAGCAAAACGGCTGTACAGCCAGACGCCGAGCAGCGCAAACGCCGCGCCCTCTTCCAGCGGATTAATAACCGGCAGATACGTCATGCCCATCACTACCCCATCGCTCAGATTGGCATACACCAGCAAACAGAGCAGCACAGGAACCAGCGGCAATAATCCCAGCGCGCCATACAGCACAGGCCAGGTGCGCCACGGCCAGAACTGGCGGCGAATGGCCGCCAGTGCCAACGCAATCACCACACCACCCGCCGCCATTGGCAACCCGGCCTGCCAGGGTTCATTCCCCCACGCCAGCCCATCGACGAACCACCACAGCTCAGTGCCTGCAGCCAACAGCAGCATCCACAACAACGCGATATGCAGCCCTTGCGACAAACGCGCAGGCGTCGTCTCTTTCTCGCGATAAAGCAGCAGAAACGCGGCAGGTAGCGCGACACACCAGGCCAGATTCGACCAGCCTGCCGCCAGCAGATGCCCCTGGCTCATAATCTGCCAGGCCAGCATGACTGCCATTCCAGGCCATAACAGCCAGCGGGCGTACCCCAGTTCCGGCCACGACCAGCGCAAGCTGCCCGCACGCCATAACCATACGGAAAGCGCCAGCAGCGCCAGTACGCCAAACCCGTTGTCAACCGAGGCTGGCATCGCAGCCTGAGACGCACCGCCGAGCGCAACCACCCAAAACGCGATACCGCCCACCAGCAGTAACCAGCTTCCCTCTTGCCGCAGGCCACGCCACAGCCAGGAGGCCGCCAGCCAGCAACCGCTTAGCACGGCAAAGATCAGCAATGTCGACACGGCATTAATGCCGTCCGCCGCCGCCCATAGCGCGCTGCATAGCGCCAGCAGCAGTAATGCGCTGCCGCTGTAACTCATACGACGCAGATTTTGCTGCACGCCAAGCCACAAAATACCCAGCCCTTCCAGCGCCCAGGCCATCGCCGTCCAGCGCGCCGACAACGCCAGCGGAATGGCGAGCGTGGCAAACGCGCCGCCGAGCGCCAGCGCCGCCAGTACCAGCGGTTTTGCGGTCGCAGGGAAACGTTTGAACGCCAGCATCGCCAGCACCAGGTAGAAAAGACCAAAGCCCAGCGCACTAAATGCCGGTCCATAATGCCAGTGTTCGGTGATGGCGTACTGCATACCAAAGCCCGCCAGCGGCGGCGCAAAGAGTAAAACACCATCAATAATGCGCTCGCCTCGGCGCTGTGCGCGCAGAGAAAGCGCCACGCTCAGTACGCCGAAGATGAGGATGTTAGCTATCAGAAACAGCTGGCAACTGAGGTAGAATTGCGGGCGATAGTTATCCATGCCCCACAGCCCGGCGACACCGAAAGTGAAGACCATGCCGAGCAGGTTCAATTCGCGCCAGTGCTGCCAAATACTGATGGCGAGGATCCCTACCGAAAGCAGCAAGTAAAACGAGAACAGCGCAACATGGCTGCCACCGCCGGTAGAGAGCAGGATCGGCGCGAGATAGCCGCCAAGGCTTGCCAGCAATGCCAGGCTCAGCGCTTTTTGCAGCACCGCCAACCCCACGCTCGCCGCACAGATAACGATTAATAGCCCAAAGGCCAGCGTCATCGGCAGCATCTGCCATAAACGGAACGCACCAAACACGGTGAGATAGAGCGCGCCAACCGCGCCGCCTTGCAATATCAGCGCAAAGACCGGCTGTTTATGCCGCAGCCGCCAGCCAAGCCCGAGCAGCACAATCGCCACCAGCGCGACGGCGGCCAGACGCAGTTCCAGCGGGAACAACGCGTATTCCACGGTGTAGCGCAGCAGAAAGGAGAGGCCGATAAACAGCAGGATAACGCCCAGTTTTGCCAGCGGGTTACCCTGCATAAACCAGCGCACCAGCGACGTCACCATTCCCCACGATGCGGTTTCCGGCGTTTTTGTCGTTACGACAGGTTCGTCAAAAGCAGGCGAGGAGATAACCGGTGCGGGAGTTTCAGCTTTGCGTCCCCACGGGTTTTCCGCTGGCGCGGGCGGTTCGACTTGACGCCCCCACGGGTTTTCCACCGGCGCGGCAGGTTGAGTGATTTCAACAGGTTCGGTGGATTGCAGGACTTCAGCCGCCACCACCGGTGTCTGTTCGCGGCTTTCCGGCGTCGCCGAAAACTGCCGTTCCAGTATGCTCAGCCGCTGACGCAGTTGTTGCAGTTCATTCTGGGTGGCAATGCTGCGCCGCCAGGCAGTGATAGCCACAATGGGCACCACCACCAGTGCCAGAAACAGCACCACCACGCCAAAGAGTAAAAGACCATCCATGTACTATCGCCTTCGCTAAAGGGGAGACGTAATGCCGCCCCTCTTCGCGTGGCGATTCAGGCGGCGGACCAGACAGATGCGCTAATGGCTGAAAGCGTCAGCACATCATCCTGTAGCGTACCTGTACCTTCCTTAAGCCGCCAGTTTTTCCCCCGTAACAGCGGTGAATCCTCCAGCACCACTTCACAGGCTTCGCCCCGGTTAATCGCGACTAAAACCCGTTGTTGACGGTAAACACGCAAAAATACCAGCACATTGTCGTGGGCGTAAATCACCAGACAGCCGCCGTAGCGCAACGCTTGCGAACGTGAACGCAACTTCGCCATGCGCTGATAAAGCGCCAGCAGCTTGCCATCCTGGCGCTTTTTGTCCCACGGGAACGGCTTGCGGCAAAACGGATCGTTAGCGCCATCCAGCCCCACTTCGTCGCCGTAATAAATGCACGGTGTACCCGGCCAGCTAAACAGCCAGACCACCGCCAACGGTAAGCGCGCAATGTCGTTGCCGAGCACGGTTTTAAAGCGCGGCGTATCGTGACTATCGAGCTGGTTAAACATACGCAATTGCTGCTGGTGCGACAGCCCGGCGCGGTAGTTATCCATCCATGCCGCACAGGTTTGCGCATCGATTTTTTGCGGATCATAAGAGAGATCGGTCTTTGCCAGAAAAGCCCACACCGGCAGGGTAAAACCGCGGTAGTTCATGGCCGCGTCTTCGGCATCCGCCTGCAGCCACTGGCGCGCATCGCCAAAATGTTCGCCAACAATATACGCCTCTGGCTGGGTAGCTTTCGCGGCCTGCGTAATACCCGTGGCATGGCGCAAATTGTTACGCGCCCCGCCATCTTCGCCCAGCATATGCACCACATCCAGCCGCCAGCCGTCCATGTGCCACGGCGCTTTCAGCCAGTGGCGCACCACGCTCTCTTCACCCTGATAAATTTCATCAACTAACGTAGGTGACTGGTAATCAAGCTTCGGCAGGCTCGCATACCCCAGCCAGTCGCGAGCGTGGCCGTTCTCATCAAAGCTGAACCAGCTACGCCAGCGCGAATCCGGGTTGTGGCACGCGCCGCCCGTTGCACGGTTGTGTCGGTCGAACCAGGCGTGGGAATCGCCGGTGTGGTTAAAGACGCCATCCAGAATCAGCTTCATGCCCGCGTCGCGCGTGTTGTGCCTCAGGCGCAGCAACGCCTCATCGCCGCCGAACTGTGGGTCAACATGGCGATAATCTTCGGTGTCATATTTATGTACGCTGGGAGCAACAAACACCGGGTTAAGGTACAGCGCGGTGACGCCGAGCTTTTTCAGGTACGGCAGTTTCTCGCTGATGCCGTCAAGATCACCGCCATAGAAGGTTGAACCGCCCGCGTCCCCGGTCAGCGGATCGTCCCAGTCTCGCATAACGATCGGCTGCCCTGCTGCATGGTGATGATAGATTTTGTCTTGATCTGCGCCGCGCGGCAGACTGCGGGCAAAACGATCCGGGAAAATTTGGTAGAACACCTGGTCCGCCACCCACTGCGGCCCGCAGTCCGGCGCATCAATGGCGAACTGCTCAAGCCGGGCGGGCGGAAAGTGGCTAAAGCCCTGCGGCGTAAACCAGAGTTGGCGGTTTTCCCATAGCAGCTTAAAGCTATAGCGACGACGCGGCTGCCCGCTCGCCACATCGATCGCCGCCCGCCAGACAGTTACACCATCGGCTGTCGGTTTGCGCCCGCGATGCATCACCACAGGCGTCTCTTCGTTATCGATTTCAACCCGCAGCGTCACCCGCTCCGGCAGCGAGGTTCCGGTTAGCCAAAGGCTAATAACTAATTGATCCTGGTTCTGTTTCACAAACGGCGCGACGGGCAAATGCCATGCATTCAACATCAAAAAATCCCCTTTGCTCAAAATGACGCCACTCTTCCACAGCGATTCTCGCCCTGCCTCCTTCTTTCCGCTTTTTTCCGGGGGTGAGAGAGAGGGCGCAGATGTGATCTGGCGAGATATTCACCAGGCATATGCGTGAGTTTTTCCACGCCCGCTTCGTGCTAATGCCCGAAGCCGCAGGCAAACGCGCTTTTTTATACTGATAAAAACTATAGATGAATAAAGGGCTTAGTATGAGCAGCAAACCCGAGATCCTCGTCATCAGCGAAATACCGCAGGCGATGGTCGACACCCTCGAACGCCATTTCGTGGTGCATCCTTACTGGCAGCCCAATACACAGGCTCTAATGCGCGAACGCGCCCCTGCCATCCGTGGCGCGCTGACGCGGGCGGCGAAAGGCATCAGCACTGCGCTGATAGAGCAGCTTCCGGCGCTGGAAGTGATCAGCGGTTTCGGTATCGGCGTGGATGCTACCGATCTCAACGCCTGCCGCCAACGCGGGATCAAAGTCAGCAACACGCCTAACGTGCTGAACGAATGCGTGGCCGATACCGGGCTGGCGCTCATGCTGGCGGTCACGCGGAAAATCTGTGAAGCCGACCGGTTTGCCCGCGCGGGCGAGTGGGAACATAGCGCCTTTCCCGGCGCATGGAAGATGAGTGGCAAGCGCTGCGGCATTGTTGGCATGGGCAATATTGGTCATGACGTCGCCCAACGTGCGGCGGCATTCAATATGTCGATTCATTATTTCAGCCCACGGGAAGCGCGCAACCGCCACTGGCAACGCCATGATTCACTTCTCTCGCTGGCGGAAGCGGTTGATTTTCTGGTGCTCACATTACCCGGTGGTGCAAAAACGCAGCACATTATCAACCGTGAAGTGCTGGAAGCGCTGGGGCCGGAGGGCATTCTGGTGAATATTGCTCGCGGCAGCGTTGTCGATACCGGGGCGTTAATCGCCGTGCTACAGGAAGGGAAATTACGCGGCGCCGGGCTGGATGTATTTGCAGAGGAACCGCATATTCCACCAGCGCTGCGCAGCCTGCAAAACGTGGTGTTATTGCCGCATATCGCCAGTAATACCGCCGAAACGCGCCAGGCAATGGCGGATCTGACCATCAATAATCTGGTGAGTTACTTTACGCAAGGGAAACTGCTGACGCCGGTGGTATAAGCCAGTGGCCATTGATGAATGCCGGACAAGCATAACGCTTATCCGGCACGACTATCAGGCTTTACGGCGTTTAAACATCCAGCCAATCAGCAGCAGCACAATCCACGCAAAACCGACGTACAGCGAGATGCGGGTATCCGGGTGCCAGCCAATCAGCGCAATAATAAACACGAGGAAAATCAGCCCAACGGCAGTGGTTGCCACCCCGCCTGGTACTTTGAATTTCAGCGCTTTTACTTCATCAGCAGAGAGACGGCGGCGGAAACCAATCTGCGAGAGCAGGATCATGATCCACACCCACACCGTGGCGAAGGTCGCCAGCGAGGCAATCACCAGGAAGACATTTTCCGGCATGATGTAGTTCAGATAGACCGCCAGCAGCAGCGCGACCGTCATCACCATCACCGTTACCCACGGAATGCCGCGACGCGAGGTTTTAGCGAACATTTTCGGCGCACTGCCCTGCTCGGCCATACCGTGCAACATACGTCCGACACCAAATACATCGCTGTTGATGGCGGAAAGCGAGGCCGTCAGTACCACAAAGTTAAGAATACTGGCAGCAAAGGTGATGCCCATATGCTGGAAAGTCAGTACAAACGGGCTGCCGTCTGTCCCCACCTGATTCCACGGGTAAATGGACATAATCACGAACAGCGTACCGACGTAGAACACCAGTATGCGTAGCGGCACTGAATTAATGGCGCGCGGGATCGACTTTTCCGGGTCTTTCGCTTCACCGGCGGTGATGCCAATGATTTCAATACCACCGTAGGCGAACATCACCATTTGCAGCGCCATCACCGTGCCAAGCCAGCCATTGCTGAAGAAGCCACCGTGGCTCCACAAGTTGCTAATACCGGTTGGTTCGCCTCCGTTGCCAATTCCCCAGATGATGATGCCGAAACCGGCGACAATCATGATGATGATAGTGGCGACTTTAAAGAACGAGAACCAGAACTCCAGCTCGCCGAACACTTTCACACTCATCAGGTTGATGGCGCAGATAATCAGCACCACGCTCAGCACCCAAATCCAGTGCGGCACCGTTGGGAACCAGACGCCCATATAAATGCCAAAAGCAGTCACATCAGCAATAGCGACAATCAGGATTTCAAAACAGTACGTCCAGCCGGTGATATAACCGGCCAGCGGGCCGAGGTTTTCCTGCGCGTAGCGAGAGAAGGAGCTGGCGGAAGGGTTATGCACGGACATTTCGCCCAGCGCACGCATAATAATATACGCAGCGACACCGCCAATAATGTAAGCCAGCAGCACGCTTGGCCCGGCCATTTTGATGGCATCAGCGGAGCCGTAAAACAGCCCGGTGCCAATCGCTGAACCCAGCGCCATAAAGCGAATGTGGCGGGTGCTTAGCCCACGCTTCAGCTTATTAGTACTTTCCATCGTTTCCACTGTCATTATTCAACACAAAAATAAAAAACCACGGAGCGCGTACCCCGTGGTTAAACAAACCGTGCTTGCTGCTGTTAATGCGCGCTGGAAGTCACTTGTCGTCCTGCGGCGCGATCCCAGATTGCGGCCAGAATCACCATCACCAGACTTGGCATCAACCAGGCCAGCCCCTGCTCCGCCAGCGGCAAGCGCTGTGTCCAGGCAGGAAGGTGTTCAGCAAACGCGGAGGCTTTCACGCCGTCAAGGATACCAAAAAGCAGGCTGATAAACATGGCCGGTGCGATAACGCGCGTTGAATTGTTCCAGAAGGAGCGGGTAAAACTCAGCACCACCAGTACGATACATGGCGGGTAGATCATCGTCAGCACCGGAATTGAAATCTGAATCAGGTGGCTCAACCCGAGGTTGGACACTGCCATCGAGAAGATACCCAGAATAAACACCAGTGCACGGTAAGAGAGCGGCAGATACTGCGCGAAAAACTCGGCACAGGCGCAGGTCAGGCCAACCGCCGTCACCAGGCAGGCGATGAAAATCAATGCCGCCAGCAGGAAGCTGCCCGCACCACCAAAGGTGTGCTGAACGTAAGAATGCAGAATGGCGGCACCGTTGGCAGACTGATCAACCAGCGAAGAGCTGTCTGAACCCAGGCGGAACAGCGCCAGATAAAGCAGCGTCAGACCCACGCCCGCCATCAGGCCAGCCCAAACAGTGTAACGGGTCAGCAGGCGCGCTTCGGTCACACCGCGTGAGCGCGCTGCGTTGACAATCACAATGCCAAAGACCATTGCGCCCAGTGTATCCATCGTCAGGTAGCCGTTGACGAAACCGTTGGAGAAAGAGGCGTTCTGGTAAGCGTCCAACGCGTGGCTGATGGAGCCCGCCGGCCAGACAATCGCGGCGATCGAGAGGATAGTCAGCGCGATGATTTTCAACGGAGCAAGGAAATTACCCACAGTATCAAGCAGTTTGCCCGGATAGAGCGATACCAGGATCACCAGCGCGAAATACACCACGCTGTAAATCAGCAGCGGCATCGCGCCTTCGCCGGTCAGCGGTGCAATCCCGACTTCAAACGACACGGTTGCCGTACGCGGCGTCGCAAACAGTGGCCCAACCGCCAGGTAGCAAACCGTCGCCAGCAGAACACCCGCCACTTTACCAATCGGCGTGCTCAGACTATCGACGCCACCGCCCACTTTCGCCAGTGCTACAACGGTTAGCACGGGCAAACCAACGGCAGTAATCAGAAAGCCAAACGCCGCCGTCCAGACGTGTTCACCCGCCTGTAAGCCGACCATCGGAGGAAAAATGATGTTACCTGCGCCTACGAAGAGGGCAAAGGTCATAAAGCCCAGAGCAACAATGTCTCGTGGTTTTAAGTGATGGGTCATAAGTTTTACTGCCTGTGGATGTGGTGTCGTAAAGTGATGAATTATTGGCCTTTCCCGACCGAACAATAAAACGCCAATTGCGCGAAAAATCAGCGGGAAATGCTTTATGTACACCGTGGCGAAGAATAGTTTTTCGATTTACCACGTAAACACAGTCGGTCTGACAATGTATGGGGCGCAATTTAAACGCTTATAACGTTTAAAGGCAAGGTGGGATCGTAAAACCAGATGGTTATGCTGCATTGTAAAAAACAAGCAGTCAGATACTCCATTTATAAGAAAAACACATGGCTGATCATGCGAACAAAAAAGCAGCAGGCGTACAAAATATGTTTCAGTTGAGGTAGACGGTGCGGGAAAGCGGCCTGTTTTCGCAGGCCGCTGGAAAGATATGCTGACAGCGCCTTCAGGAAGCGGCTTTTTTGGCAACCAGACGTTCCGGCACGACAAAGCTAAAGCGGGTGCCCTTGCCCGGTTCGCTGACGATATCAAGGCGGCTGTCGTGGTGATTTACCGCGTGTTTGACAATCGCCAACCCAAGACCGCTGCCGCCAGTTTGCCGCGAGCGGGCTTTATCCACCCGGTAGAAACGTTCGGTCAGACGCGGAATATGTTCTGCGGCAATGCCCGGTCCGTTATCTTCCACGCTAAATTCCGCTCCCTGCGGTACATGCTGCCAACGCACAATAACGTGCGTGCCCGGTGGCGTGTGGTTGACGGCGTTATACACCAGATTAGAGATTGCGCTGCGCAGTTGCTCTTCGTTGCCCAGCACTTTAAGCGCGTTATCCACTTCAAAACTGAAAGTGTGCTTTTGCTGACTGAGGGTTTGCGCTTCCCGTTCGACGACCCGCAGCATCATAGGTACATCAATGGTTTCGTTAGGCGGCAGCGTCGGCGCGGCTTCAATTTTCGACAGCGTGAGTAACTGGCGCACCAACCCTTCCATCCGCGAAGTTTGTTCACGCATAGTGTGCAGCGCTTTTTCGCGCGGTGCCCCTTCCAGCGTTTGCTCCTGCATCATTTCCAGATAGCCTTGCAGCACCGTTAATGGCGTGCGCAGCTCATGGCTGACGTTGGCAAAAAAGTTACGCCGCGCGCCTTCCAACTGGTGCATTTGCGTCACGTCGCGCGCCACCATCAGCAGTTGTTGCTCGCTGTAGGGCATGACGCGGATCTCAAGATGCCGCCCATTATTGAGCACTAAGTGCAGAGGCCGACCAAACTCTTGATTCCTGATGTATTTCGTAAATTCAGGGTAGCGCAGTAAGTTAAGGATATTCTGGCCGTTGTCATCCGGCCAGCGCAGCCCCAGCATCTGCTGGGCGAGGCCGTTACACCAGAAAATCGCCCCGTCTTCGGTGGTGAGGATCACCGCATCCGGCAGCGATTCCGCACCGCTGCGAAAGCGTTTGATCAAATTTCCGAGTTCACGGCGGCGCTTTTTGTTACGCATCTGCATCTGGTGTAGCCCGTAAAGTAGCGGCTCCCAGCTTCCCGTTCCCGGCGGCGGGGTCATGCTTTTATCAACCCATAGCCACCAGGAAAGGCGCAGTAAATTCCAGAAATGCCAGATCAGCAGGCCGGTTACCGCAGCGAATAAAAACCAGGGCAGGTAACCGAAAATCGCGCCGAGAATAAAGGCGGGGATACAACAAAGGAGGAGCTCCAGCACCAGCCTTTTCCATGACAGCCGTTCCAGCACGCGTCACACTCCTGTCAAATTTCAGAAACGGGTCGAAAAACGATATCCCGTGCCGCGCACTGTTTGCACCATACGATCGTGGCCGCTGTGTTCCAGCGCTTTGCGCAGACGGCGAATATGCACGTCCACGGTTCTGTCTTCAACGTAAACGTTGGTTCCCCATACGTGGTTCAGCAGCTGTTCGCGGCTGTAAACACGTTCCGGGTGAGTCATAAAAAAGTGTAAGAGTTTAAACTCTGTCGGTCCCATATCCAGCGGATTTTCACCCGTCATCACACGGTGTGAGGAAGGATCGAGGCTCAGCCCCTGCATTTCTATCACCTCTTCCACCGCCATCGGTGAAATACGGCGCATCACAGCTTTGATACGCGCCACCAGCTCTTTCGGTGAAAATGGCTTGGTAATGTAATCGTCCGCCCCCGTTTCCAGACCACGAACGCGATCCTCTTCCTCCCCGCGCGCGGTCAGCATCATCACCGGAATATCACGGGTCATCGCTTCGCGTTTAAGATGTTTAATAAACTGAATGCCAGAACCGCCAGGCAGCATCCAGTCCAGTAAAACCAGGTCGGGCCAGGGTTCGTTAAGTTGGTTCACCGCGCTGTCATAATCTTCAGCTTCCACCGGTTGAAAACCATTTTGCTCGAGCACGAAGCACACCATTTCACGGATCGGTGCTTCATCTTCTACGACCAGAATTCGTCTCGCCATAATTCGCCCTGTTTTAATTAAGTCGTCAGTATAGATAGCGGCGCCATTATGCGTCAGTTTTATGACAGATTTATGAATAAGATGACCGCAATATGACCCGTGCGGTGGCTGTGTGACAACGCAAATTTGCGTTCGGTTATGTCCCTCATCTGCTTAATGTTTATAATCTGCTTTACGCTTTTTCGCCACGGAACCGCTATGCGCATCATTCACACTTCAGACTGGCATCTGGGTCAAAACTTCTACAGTAAAAACCGCGCCGCCGAACATGACGCTTTTCTCGACTGGCTGCTCGCCGCCGCCGAAACGCATCAGGTTGATGCCATTATTGTCGCAGGCGATATTTTCGATACCGGTTCCCCGCCAAGCTATGCGCGCGAGCTCTATAACCGCTTTGTGGTTAAACTCCAGCAAACGGGCTGCCAGCTTATCGTGTTGGCGGGAAACCACGATTCCGTGGCCACGCTAAACGAATCAAAAGAGATCCTCGCCTACCTGAAAACCACGGTAATCGCCAGTGCAGGCGAGAAGCCGTTCTTGCTAAATTGCCGCGATGGCGAACCCGGTGCGGTATTTTGCCCGGTGCCATTTCTACGCCCACGCGACATTACCGTTAGCCAGGCGGGGCTTTCCGGGCAACAAAAACAGCAACATTTGCTGGCGGCGATCACCGATTACTATCAACAGCAGTTTACCGAGGCCTGTGAACTGCGCGGTGACAAGCCGCTGCCCATTATTGCCAGCGGTCATTTAACCACTGTTGGTGCCAGCAAAAGTGACGCGGTGCGTGATATTTATATCGGCACGTTAGACGCATTCCCTGCACAGAATTTCCCCGCCATGGATTACATCGCGCTCGGCCATATTCATCGGGCGCAGAAGATTGGCGGCCAGGAGCATATCCGCTACTGCGGCTCGCCCATTGCGTTGAGTTTTGATGAAACCGGGAAAAGCAAAAGCGTCAATCTGGTGACATTCTCCGGGGGTAAACTCGCCGAAGTCACGACGCTGGAGGTGCCAGCAACGCAGGCATTAGCCGTGATCAAAGGCGATTTTGCTGACATCTGCCGCCAGTTAGAGCAGTGGCGAGACGCGCCCGCTGAGCACCCTGTATGGCTGGATATCGAAATCGAAAGCCATGAATATCTGACGGACATGCAGCGCAAAATCCAGCAATTGACGGAAGATTTGCCGGTAGAAGTGCTGCTGGTGCGCCGCAGCCGCGAACAACGCGAACGAATTCTCTCCGGCGAGTTACGCGAAACCTTAAACGAATTAAAAGTGGAAGAGGTTTTTGCCCGTCGCCTTGCGCTGGCAGAACTCGACGATACACAAAGTGCGCGTTTGCACACGCTTTTCAGCGAAGCACGCCAGGCGCTGGATGAGGAGAATGAGGCATGAAAATCCTGAGCCTGCGGCTGAAAAACCTGAACTCGCTCAAAGGCGAGTGGAAAATAGACTTCACCGAAGAGCCGTTCGCCAGCAATGGTCTTTTCGCCATTACCGGTGCGACCGGTGCGGGGAAAACCACCCTGCTCGACGCCATCTGCCTGGCGCTGTATCACGAAACACCGCGTCTTAGCACCCTTTCGCAATCGCAAAACGATTTAATGACCCGCGACACCGCCGACTGCCTGGCTGAAGTGGAGTTTGAAGTGAAAGGCGTCGCCTATCGCGCCTTCTGGAGCCAGAGCCGCGCCCGTGGGCTGCCGGATGGCAACCTGCAAGCCCCGCGCGTTGAACTCGCGGTCTGCGCCGACGGCAAAATCCTTGCCGATAAAGTGAAAGATAAACTTGATCTTACCGCCTCACTGACCGGGCTGGATTATGGCCGTTTCACCCGCTCCATGCTGCTGTCGCAGGGGCAGTTTGCCGCGTTCCTCAATGCGAAACCGCGCGAACGTGCCGAGCTGCTGGAAGAGCTGACCGGCACCGAGATTTATGGGCAGATTTCCGCCATGGTGTTTGAAAAACACAAAGCAGCGAAAACCCGGCTGGAGAAGTTGCAGGCGCAGGCCGAAGGCGTGGTGCTACTTAACGATGAGCAGCGCCAGCATCTTGCGCAAAGTTTGCAGGCACTCACTGACGAAGAGCAACTTTTACTGGCGGGTCAGCGCGACATACAGGCGCAGGCAAACTGGCTGAACCGCGATGCGGAGCTACGTGCCGCACGCGGACGCGCACAGGCCGCGCTGGTACAGGCACAGCAGGCGCTGGCCGGTGCCCAGCCGCAGTTAGCGGCGCTGGAACGCGCGCAACCGGCGCTGCAATTACGCCCACTGTGGGATCGGCTTGAGGAGCAGCGTAAAGCGCTACTCCGCACTCGAACACAGAGCGAAGAAGTAAATACTCGCTTACATGCCAGCCTGTTACAGCGCGCACGCATTCGCTTTAGCGCCCAACAGCAGCATGCAACATTGCAGGAAACGCAAAAAACGCTGGAAAGTTGGCTTGTTGAAAATGCCCGTTTTCAGCGCTGGCAAAGCGAATTAACCGGCTGGCGCGTGTTGTTCAACCAGCTGGAAGAGGAGAAAAAACAGTGGCTCGGACTGCAACAGCGCGTGCAGACGCACGAGACGAAACTGCGCACCTTGCCTGCGTCAACGCTGGAGATGAGCGAGGAAGATACCGCGGCGGCAATGGCGCTGTGCGCGCAAAACCGCCCGCTTCGCCAGCAGCTTACCGCACTGCATGCCCGTTTTGCTCCGCTACGCAAGCAGCTAGCACAGCGCCAGCAGAGCTTGCTGGATTTACGCGCCGAGCAGGAAAAAATCAGCGTTGAGCTGGCGCGCAAACGCGAACTGTATAAAGAGAAAAACCAGCTACTGACGGAAGTCACGACCATTTGCGAGCTGGAAAATCGGATCAAAGATCTGGAAAGCGAGCGTGCGCGCCTGCAACCCGGTCACCCTTGCCCGCTGTGTGGCGCAACCGAACATCCGGCAGTAGCGCATTATCAAACTCTTGAGCCAGGCGTCAATCAGGCGCGACGCAGTGCGCTGGATCTCGAAGTCCGCCAGGTCAAAGAGGATGGCGTCGCGCTTGGCGAGCGGCTGAAAGGGTTGGCTGAACGCTACGAAAAAGATGAGCGCGAAGTTAAAAACCTGCAACAAGAGGAGCAAAGCTGGTTGCAGGAGTGGGCGAAAGCCTGCGCTGCGCTGAGCGTCACGCTGGAGCCGCATCGTGAACTCACCAGTTGGCAAAGTGCGCAGGATGCGTATGAACATCAGCTCTACTTGCTAAACCAGCGCCAGACATTGCAGTTGCAAATCCGCGAACTTCATCAACAAAGCGAGCAATATCAACAAGCCGTGGTTGCCCGCCGTGAAAAACTGGCGACCACTCTGCAACATCTGGATCTGGCGCTGCCGCCGGAAGGCGAAGAGGAGCCGTGGCTGGCGGCGCGCGCGCAGGAAGCCGAGCAGTGGCAACACCAGCAGCAACAGCTCAGTGCGCTGCACGAAAAAATGACGCAACTTACGCCGATCCTCGACACACTACCGGAAAGCGACATACCCAGCGACGGGCAGACAGTGGCGCTGGAAGGCTGGCGAAAAGTACACGATGCGTGTCTTGCGCTGCAAAGCCAGTGGCAAACCTTACATCAGCAACTGGCGCAAGAGGAGCAAACGGCAGGCGCGCTGGAGCAACAATTTACCGATGCGCTGGGAAAAAGCGTTTTCGCCGATCATCAGGCATTTCTTGACGCCCTACTCACCGAGCCTGAACGCCAGCGCCTTGAGCAGTTACGCCAGAAGCTCGACAGCGAATGTCAGCAGAAACAGGCATTAGCGAATAGCGCTGAACAGGCATTGAATGCACATCAGGCGCAACCGCCTGCTGCGCTTGCCCCGAATGCCACGCTGGAGAGTATCAGCCTGACGCTGGAAACCGTTTCGCGGCAACTTCGGGAAAATACCACCCGCCAGGGTGAATTTCGTCAACAGCTGAAGCAGGACGAAGATAACCGCAAGCGCCAGCAAAATGTGCTGCAGGAGATGGCGCATGCCAGCGTGCTGTATGACGACTGGGGACACCTGAATGCGCTTATCGGTTCCAAAGAGGGAGATAAATTCCGCAAATTCGCCCAGGGATTAACACTCGATAACCTCGTCTGGCTGGCGAACAACCAGCTTAATCGCCTGCACGGCCGTTATTTGCTGAAACGTAAAGAGAGCGACGCCCTGGAACTGGAAGTGGTCGACACCTGGCAGGCGGACGCGGTACGTGATACGCGCACCCTTTCCGGCGGCGAGAGTTTCCTGGTCAGCCTTGCACTGGCGCTGGCGCTCTCCGATCTGGTGAGCCATAAAACCCGCATCGATTCACTGTTCCTCGATGAAGGCTTCGGCACGCTGGACAGTGAAACGCTGGATACTGCGCTGGATGCCCTTGACGCGCTGAACGCCAGCGGCAAAACCATCGGCGTGATTAGCCATGTCGAAGCGATGAAAGAGCGCATTCCGGTGCAGATCAAAGTGAAGAAAATTAATGGGCTGGGCTACAGCAAACTCGACGGGAAATTCGCGGTGAATTAAAAAAGAGGGCGCGTTCAACCGCGCCCTCAGTGTTTATTCGCCCTGTGACCACAGCCACGCCGCGCCGCGAACACCGCTGGAATCGCCGTGCAGCGCTTTGCGGATCGGCGTTTCGCACTCACCGCCAAACACCCAGTTGCGCAGCAGAACCGGTACGGTCTGGTAAAGCCGCTCGACGTTACTCATGCCGCCGCCCAGCACGATCACATCCGGGTCAAGAATGTTCACCACATGCGCCAGCGATTTCGCCAGCCGCAGCTCGTACCGGCTAATCGCCAGTTCCGCCACCGCATCCTGCTCGCCCACCAGCCGCATAATTTCATTGCCCTTGAGCGCATTACCGCTAAGCCGCTGGTAATCCGTGGCAAAGCCGGTGCCTGAAATAAAGGTTTCAATACAGCCCTGCTTGCCGCAATAACAGGGGACTTCGGTGCGATAGCGCAGCTCATCCTCATCCATCCACGGCAACGGATTGTGCCCCCACTCACCGGCGGTGCCGTTGCCGCCGATGTGCGCGCGCCCGTTAAGCGCCACACCGGAACCGCAGCCGGTGCCGATAATCACCGCGAACACCGTTTGCGCCCCGGCTGCCGCGCCGTCCACCGCCTCGGATACCGCCAGGCAGTTGGCGTCGTTTGCCAGCCGCACTTCGCGATTCAGCCGCTGGCTCAAATCCTTATCGAACGGTTTACCGTTCAACCAGGTTGAGTTAGCGTTTTTCACCACACCCGTGTAAGGCGAAATCGAACCGGGAATGCCCATGCCCACCGTGCCGCGCTGCCTGGTCTCTTTTTCCGTGAGATCCACCAGCGAGGCGATTAGCTCAATGGTCTGCCAATAGTCACGCGGCGTGGCCTGGCGGTGGCGAAACAACTCTTCGCCTTGTTCGCCCAGCGCGATGATTTCTGTTTTTGTACCACCTAAGTCGATACCGATACGCACATCAAACTCCTCATAGTGGACCACGCATTAGCAATGCAACGGCGGCGACAATTCGCTATCATGCCCGCTGCATTTAACGACAAGGCCGTGGAAAAAATCATGCTGTGGTTCAAAAATTTAATGGTATACCGTCTCAGCCGCGATGTGGCGCTGCGTGCGGAAGAGATGGAAAAACAGCTTGCCCCACTATCGTTTACTCCATGCGGTAGTCAGGATATGGCGAAAACCGGATGGGTTCCACCGATGGGTTCACACAGAGACGCGCTGACCCATAGCAACAACGGTCAGATTATTATCTGCGCGCGTAAAGAAGAAAAAATTCTGCCGACGCCGGTAGTCAAACAAGCGCTGGAAGCGAAAATTTCCCGTCTTGAAGCCGAGCAGGGTCGCAAGCTTAAGAAAACAGAAAAAGATTCGCTGAAAGACGAAGTGCTGCACTCCTTGCTGCCACGTGCGTTCAGCCGTTTCAGCCAGACCATGATGTGGATCGACACCGTGAATGGTCTGATTATGGTCGATTGTGCCAGCGCCAAAAAAGCGGAAGACACGCTGGCGTTACTGCGTAAAAGTCTCGGCTCGCTGCCGGTAGTGCCGCTGGCGATGGAAAATCCTATCGAACTGACGCTGACCGAATGGGTGCGTTCCGGTACGGTGGCGCAGGGTTTCCAGTTGCTGGACGAAGCAGAGCTGAAAGCGATGCTGGAAGATGGCGGTGTGATCCGTGCGAAAAAGCAGGATCTGGTGAGCGATGAAATCGCCGTACACATTGAAGCGGGCAAAGTCGTCACCAAGCTGGCGCTCGACTGGCAGCAGCGTATTCAGTTCCTGATGTGCGATGACGGTTCCGTGAAGCGGCTGAAATTCTGCGATGAGCTGCGCGATCAGAACGAAGATATCGATCGCGAAGATTTTGCCCAGCGTTTCGATGCCGATTTTATTCTGATGACCGGCGAGCTGGCGGCATTGATTCAAAACCTGGTGGAAGGCTTAGGCGGCGAAGCGCAACGCTAGCTTTTTCCCCATAGACAAACGCCCGGAAAATCCGGGCGTTTTGCATTACAGGTAACGGCAGAGATAAGAACTCGGTTCTGCAACCTGCAAATGAAATTCGCTATGGCCAGGAACGTTGAACACTTCACCCGCGGCGTAAGCTTTCCATTCCGTTTCGCCTGGCAGCAGCACATTCAGCGCGCCACTTACCACCGTCATCTCTTCCGGCTGCGCGGTGCTGAAAGTGTATTCCCCTTCAGCCATGACGCCAACGCTGGCACGGCCAGTGCTGCTGCTGGTAAAACCAATGGATTTCACTTTACCGGAAAAGTATTCGTTACTTTGAAGCATGAACTGGCCCTTATAAACAAAATGTATGGAAAAACACTATAGAGGGCGGGCTTTGCTTCTGTCACGAGAAATTCACACGCTTGCAGGCCTACACCAGCAGTTCAGATGCCAGCCTCGCGGCCAGCACATTCGATAATAAAACGGGTACATCCAGCGCTTTTTGCAGCAAATCGCGATGATATTGATGGAAACCAAGACAATCGAGCATGAGTACATCCGCACCGCGCTCAATAAGTTCTTTGCCCGCGTCAATTAATTCCTGTTCTGTCGCCAGGTAAGGATGAGCCAGCACGTAATAAGGTTCCTTTTCCAGCACGTGCCATTTTTTCTTTTGCTGCGCCATCAATTCGGGGATCGGCACCATCACGCCCACCTGGTGCCCGTCAACAATGGAAGCAACCAGCGGCGGAATAATGCGCTGTGGCTCAATCAAAATAGCCTTACGCGCAACAAAACCGCGGATGTCAGCCGTGCTCATCAACAAAATGACATCGTAACCCTGGTTATCCAGCACTTCGATAACGCCTTGCAGATCGCGCTCCACTTTCTCCCGGGAAACCATCCCAAGGCTGTCATCGCTTAATCGTGTGGGAATGGCGTGCTCCCCGGCGTCAACGACGTATTCACGGCGTACCTCGTCCGGATCCATTTTTCCCAGCAGGCTGAGATGGGTAATCTGCTCTTCTGAAACATGCTCCGCGAGGAGCGGAAAAATCTCTTTTACCGGAACCACACCAATGGTGAGGATCGCCAGGGACGCACTCATTTTACTTACCGCCTTTCATCACTGCTTGTTCTTATTCGCTCTCAATCACGCCGTTTTGACTGCTGTTGTGTAAAGAGAACATGCCACTCCCGTGCTCATATAAATTCCAGTAACAATGAAATAGTAATCGCTGGTTGTTATTCAGCCAGTTTAAAAATGTGACGTAGTTCCGTTTTTGTAATGTTCAGGAAATCATCCAGCCTGAAAGATCCGGTTTAACTTTTGTCCGGATCTTCATAACGCCGTTTGGCGTCCAGAGCTTCCTGCTCGGTGGGGTGTTCGCTAATTAAGGTATCCGGTTTCGGATGGTCGGCGCGCAGTTCATACCAGGTAACGGTCGGGCTGTTCGCGCCTTTTTCAACGGCGACAATGCGGGCTTCACGCGGGTATGGCGGTTTGGTCGGCATAGCTCTTCCTCATTTTGCGGGTCGAGCAATAAGTATAGACAAACGTTTCGCTAACTGGCGCGCGCCAGTTGCAATGCCGCTTCAATATCAGACACCACCTTATCCGGCGACTGCGCCGCATCTACCACATAATGCGCAGCTTCACGGTACAGCGCATCGCGCTGCGCCAGCACTTCACTGACTTCTTCACTGATGGGCTTACCGGTTAATGTCGGGCGTTGCCCCTCTTCTGGAAACGCCTGCAGCCGCTCAGCCAGCACATCTACCGGCGCGCAGAGATAAACCACCACGCCGTGTTCGCGCATAAAACGGCGGTTGTATTCGCTAAGAATAATCCCACCGCCGGTCGCCACCACGCGTGATGGCGCACAAACCGCTTCCAGCGCGGCTGTTTCCCGTGCGCGAAAACCGTCCCACCCTTCTTGTTCAACAATCGCAGCGATGGTCTGTTGGGCATTTTCCTGCAACCAGTAATCGGTATCGATAAACTGGCATCCCTGCGCCAGCGCCAGCGTTCGACCTACCGTCGATTTACCGCAACCACGTGCGCCGATAAGAAAAATGGGGAGCGTCATGAGCAGGTGTTCCCTCCGGGTCCCGCGCAGTGCAGGACGGAAAATAAGACAGCGATGATATCACCAAACTAGTACGAAATTCATCGTAAAATTAACGTTACAGTTCTATGTCTGCCGCAGTAAAAACTTCAAGTAAAGCCAGATTGAGTCTGGGTTTCATCTGTAAAGATTCTATGGCAGTACGTGTCGCGCCAACCTTACTGAATGTAACACAGGCTGGCAAGCCCGCAAGGCGGCAAACAGTATCACATCATGATGGAATGCGCAGAATTTACTCGCCCTGGCGACGCTTGTCGGCCAGCAGCCATTTATCCAACTCGGCGGCAAATTGCTGGCGATCCCGCTGTGACAGGCTATCCGGGCCACCGGTCTGAATACCGCTGGCGCGCAGGGTATCCATAAAATCACGCATCGTCAGCCTTTCACGGATAGTCGCCTCGCTGTAGCGTTCACCGCGCGGGTTTAGCGCCGCCGCGCCTTTTGCCAGCACTTCTGCCGCCAGCGGAATATCCGCCGTGATAACTAAATCACCGGCCTCGCACAACCGGACAATTTCATTATCAGCGACGTCAAAACCAGCGGGCACCCTGATGGAACGGATCACCCGTGATGGCGGCACGCGCAGGTTTTGGTTCGCCACCAGCGTTAACGGCGTCTGTGTACGCTCGGCAGCACGGAATAAAATCTCTTTGATTACGTTCGGACAAGCGTCCGCATCAACCCAAATCGCCATCGTTGCTCCTTTCTGTTTGCGGCGCATTGTCGCTTTAATTTCCTGTCGGGGAAAGGAGAGATCCTTTCGCCCTCACCGCCAATCCACGTTAAGCTATATCGCACAACCATTTACAAGCAGAGAGACGGATGTGATGGAAAAAAAAATCGGTTTTATCGGCTGCGGAAACATGGGCAAAGCGATTGTTGGCGGCTTGATTGCCAGCGGCCAGGTGCTGCCGGGGCAAATCTGGGTTTATACCCCGTCGCCGGATAAAGTGGCCGCCCTGCATGACCAGTTTGGCGTAAATCCAGCACAAAGCGCGCAAGAAGTGGCGCAGATAGCCGATATCGTCTTTGGCGCAGTCAAACCGAACATTATGGTGAAAGTCCTTAACGATATCTCCTCCAGCCTGAACAAAGAGACGCTGGTTGTCTCCATCGCCGCAGGCGTTACGCTTGATCAGTTAGCTCGCGCACTCGGTCACGACCGCAAAATCGTCCGCGCCATGCCCAACACACCGTCGCTGGTGAACGCCGGTATGACCTCTGTGACACCTAACGCGCTGGTCACGCCGGAAGATACCGCCGATGTGCTAAATATCTTCCGCTGCTTTGGTGAAGCAGAAGTGATTGCCGAACCGATGATCCACCCGGTAGTTGGCGTCAGCGGCTCTGCACCGGCGTATGTGTTCATGTTTATCGAAGCGATGGCCGATGCCGCTGTGCTGGGCGGGATGCCGCGCGCGCAAGCCTACAAATTCGCCGCGCAGGCGGTGATGGGTTCCGCGAAAATGGTGCTGGAAACCGGTAAGCATCCCGGTGAGCTAAAAGATATGGTGTGCTCGCCTGGCGGCACCACCATTGAGGCGGTCAAAGTGCTGGAAGAGAAAGGTTTCCGCTCGGCGGTTATCGAAGCTATTGCCGCTTGTATGGCGAAGTCCGACAAACTGAGCAGCTAAAGCCATGCGCCACGCTCATCCCGCGTGGCGCCATTTATCAGGCCAGTATTTCGCTGGCCGCTCGCATACTGATAGGCTGCTGCATTTTGAGCAATAATCCCGCCGTTTCACTGTATTCCCCGCAGCTCAGCACCGCTTTCAGCACACCTTCTTTGCCGTAGAGCACGGCAAAGCGTTTGTTATCAAACGATCCCAACATTTTCATGCTGTCCCACTCGCGGGTATAACCGAGGTATTCAAAACGGTTACCGAAGTGAGTCGTCCAGAAAAAGGGCACCCGATCAAAAGCATGCTGCTCGCCCAGCATATTCAGCGCAGCGAGCCGTCCCTGCTGCTGTGCAACACGCCAGTGTTCAATACGCCGGCGCCCTTCCGGGGCCGGGTAGCTGGCGATATCGCCTACTGCCCAGACATCCGTTGCCGCGCTCAACGTTTCATCCACCGTCAGGCTGCCATCTTTTTCATGGGGCAGATCGCGCGCCATGTCGGTTACTGGCTTCACGCCCGTGGCAAACACCACCACATGTGCTGGCACTGAACGGCCATCTTTTAACGTCACGCTCTGCACATGGCCGTTGCCCTCCAGCGCAGCCGGTTCGCCGGTAACAAACTTCACGCCATTCTGTTTATGCAGGTTCATAAAATACTGCCCTATCTCCTCACCGAACTGCGGTACAAAAGGCAGCGCATGACGTGATAATACCGTCACGTCGATATCCTGATTACGCAGTGCTGCCGCCAGCTCCATGGCGATAAAGCTATTACCGATCACCACCAGTTGCTGTTCCTGTTCCACTTCATTAAGCAGACGTTCGGCCTGGTGGATACCACGCAGCACATGTACGCCCGCCAGGTGGTTGCCGGGAATATCCGGCCACACCGGTTGGCCGCCAGTCGCCATCAGCAGTTTGTCGAAGGAAATCTGCCGACCACTGGCAAGCGTAAGCTGATGAGCGTGGCTATCCAGATCCGTCACCTCTTCACGCAGGATTTCGACGCCAGGCTGACTGTAAAAGGCGTTATCCAGCAGGTGGGGGACTTCACTGATTTTCATTTTCCCCGCCGGAACGAATTTGCTCAATGCGGTGCGATCGTAGGGCGCATTATCTTCTTTATCGATCAATACCAGGTGGCCGTTAAATCCGGCGTCACGCAACGTGATCGCCGCCGCGCTTCCTGCCGCGCCAGTACCCAGAATCACCGCCGTTTGCGGGCGTTCACCACGAATAAGCGCGTGGCTGGCAGGTGAAAGTGGGCGCGGGTTAACCAGCACCCGATTCTGCTCAAGGCTCACCGGATATTGCTTAAGGTTTTGCAGTGCCAGCGGTTCGCGCCATTCGCCATTGGTGATATCAAACGCCGCTTTATGCCACGGACAGACCAGCTTGCCATCGCACACGGCGCCCTTCTCCAGCGGCCCGCCTGCATGCGGGCATTTACTCTGAAAGGCCCGGACTTTTGCCCCGGTGCGGATAAGGATCATGGATGTACCCGCAACGTCCACTTTCACCGGTTGGCTTTCCGGCAAGGCATTCAGTTCAGTAACGTATTGATAATTCATCACTTTGCTCCCGTGTCAGTGTTGCAAAAACGGGCGTAACGCCAGACAGCGCACAACCACGAGGAAAAGGAGAAATAAAAAGCTCACCAAGTAAGCCTGGCAGAGATTAGCGGGTGGGCAATAAGGTGGGGATATTTCAGAATGATGGGTGAGCGAAACACAACGCTCACCCGATGCGTTATTGCGGTTTTTTCAGGCAACCGCTCATAAATTTACTGCGATCTTCGCCTTTCAGGGATTGTTGCGTCGCCTGGGCGTTACATTCACGCATGCGCTGTTGCTGCGGCGTCAGGCTTTTTTGTCCGGGCTCAGTTTTGGTGTTTTTCAGGCAGTCACTCATGTATTTCTTACGGGCGTCTCCCGCCAGGGTTTGCGCCGTCGCCTGTTGATTACAGAGGGTCATACGTTGTTGTTGCGGGGTCAGTGTTTTTTCGGCGGCGCCAAGCGCCGTAACGAACAGCAGGCCAAAGACGAGGGTAACCAGTAATGTTATTTTCATAGCACCATCCTTATCTTAATGTGCCTTTTAAGAATGGTACTAATTGGTGAAAAAACCACCCGGCAGCAAAGATTTACCGCCGGGAGGCTGTTACTTCAGATTCAGCGCTGCTTTCATGGTGTAGAACAGATCGGTCTGATCCGTCAGCCCCACCACGTTGCCCGCATGTGGGCCATAAGCCGCAATGCGCACCTGCGTTCCGGTATGTTCCATCGACTCCTCTTCCGAGTTGCCGTAAGTGATCGCCATTACCGCGCCGTCTTTAGTGTTCAGCGCCTGACTCAGCCCCGGCGCCTTCGTATCTGCCGGAATGATCTGGCTGGCATGGGCGTGGTCCGCTGTCACGATCACCAGCGTATTGCCATCTTTCCTGGCAAATTCCAGCGCTTTCTGCACGGCTTCGTCGAGATCGACCGTTTCACCGATCTGCCCGCACGGATTCGCCGCGTGATCCTGTTTATCGATCGACGCGCCTTCCACTTGCAGAAAGAAGCCCTTCTTGTTTTTGCTCAGCAAATCAATGGCTTTTTCCGTCATCGCCGCCAGTGTTGGTACGCTGTCGGTGCGCTTCGCGTTTGGCGTACAGGTCACGGCAGGTTGATCAATATTGCCGTGCAGCGAGGCTTTCGGCCCTTCCCAGCGCACCGGCATGTTGCCATCGGAGAACAGCCCCAGCAGCGGTTTGTCCTGGTTCGCTTCAGTGATAGCCGCCAGCGTAGAAGCATCGCCAACCAACTGGTAACCGCGCGCCTGCGCCTGTTCGCGCAGCGTTTTCCCTTTCCACTCACCGGCGGTAGCGGCTTCGCTGAAGGTTTTCGCGCCGCCGCCCAGCGTCACATCCGCGCGAGCATTCAGCAGTTGTTCAGTAATGGAACCTTTGCCGCCTTTCTCCAGCGCGTTGAGCGCACACTTCTCACTGGTTACCGTCGGGCCGTAGCAGCGACGTGAGATAACGTGAGAAACCAGCGCGGCGGGCGTAGCATCTTGCAGTTCTGCGGTAGAAACGTTGCCCGTCGCCAGACCGGCGGCTTTGGCCATTTCCAGAATGGTGGTGTGATCTTTGTCGTGAATGTCGACGCCAAGCGCGCCGTTATAAGTTTTAACACCGGTGCTCCACGCCGTGGCCGATGCAGCGGAGTCGGTTACGTAGTCCGGTTTGCCGGTTTTTTTGTCCAGCGAATAGTGGGTGTACTGGCCGGTCAGCGGCAAGGCGTCAATACCTTTAAAGAAGCCGCCTGCCCCTTCGGCATAATTTCGCGCGGCGGTAATTTCGGAATCACCCATGCCATCGCCAATCAGCAAAATAATATTTTTGGCGGGTTTATCAATGAGGGAATCACGCAGAGCAGCCGTTTGGTCGCCACTTAAACGGCGCGCTCCGCCAGGGGCGGAAATATCACCTTGAGCGGCCCGATTATCAAGAACAAGCGTCGAGGTGGTTTCCGCATAAATAGCAGGGGTAAACATCAGAGGTAATAATGCAAGGAATAATGCGCTCTGTTTCACTTTAATATTCTCCATGTACAAATACTTAAAGAAAATAAAACAGAGCGACTATAGGTAGCGCAGATGACAGTGAGATGACAGTTCAGGCAGCGCGTCAGGGGTTTAACTGCGCGGGTGCCTTAAAAGCTTTTTTACGTATTGTTGCAGCAACTCCGCATCCTGATGGGTGACATGTGTTCCCGGCCGGGCTTCTTCCAGTGCTCCTTCGATACTCTGGATTAATGCCTGTTGTTCAGTCGTCGCCATTTGGCGCAGCAGTGCGGTTACAACGATTTCCAGCGCTTCGACCTGAGCAACCAGTTCTTTCGACTCTTCTTCTTTTTCTGCAAGCTTGACCAATAACTCTGCAATGAGATTTTTCATAGCGCTTATTCCTTACGAGATTGCGAAGAAGTTAGCATTGAGTTTTGTTGTTGCAAAGTGGATACATGTATTATTTTTGCGGATTTTCTCACAACACTTAATAGTCATTTTAAAAGCAGGGTTAACGAAACGTTTCTCCCGTACCTAAGACAAATCATTTTAATGACTTAGCGATAAATAAACCAAAAGCGGTCAGTGTGTTTGCATAAGGGAATATTATAGTAAGGCCGGAACAGGCGTATATAATCCCGACCCCACCGTGTTAACGTTTGACCCGACGAAATGCCAGCAGTAATTGCCAAAGATTAATAAATACCACCACGGCCGTCGCAGCAAATACCCAACGGAAACCCGCCATCGCGGATACGGTGGCCCCCATCAGCGGACCGGCAACATTTCCCAGATACATGAACGATTGGTTGTAACCGAAAATACGCCCGGTGACCTGATCGCTGGAGTATTTCAGCAACAACGTCTGCACGGCGGGCAGCATCGCGCCATCTGCGAAGCCCAACATAAAGCGCAAGATCCCAAGCTGGAGCGGCGACGTGACAAACGACATGGCGAAAAACAGCACCACGGCCACTGCCATCGTCGCCATTAAAATGCGCGAGGTACCAATGCGATCCCCTAATTTACCGAGGTGCGGTGCGGAAATCAGCGCCGATACGCCGGGCACAGCGGCGATAAGTCCGCTGAGAAAAGCAATATTGGTGGTATGCGGCGACAACGATTGAATGAACAGCGCCAGGATCGGGCCGATAGAGCCATTGCAGAGCTGAATGACCATGGTGGTGATAAACAAACTGATGACCAGCGCCGGGTACGGCAAGGTAGAGAACACCGCTTTGCCGCTCAGGCGATCGCCCTTTTTCACCGTCGGCCTGACGCCCTCTTTAATTAAAAACAGCGTGACCAGGAAACTCACGATCAGCAATATCGCCGTAATGAGGAACACCATGCGCAGCCCTACATGATCAGCGAGAAAACCGCCCATCAGCGGCCCGCCAATCACACCGCTTATCTGCGCCGTGGAGAGTGTACTTAGCGCCCAACCGCTCCGTTCACGCGGCACCTGCGAGGCCACCAGCGCCATCGCATTGGGAATATAGCCAGACGTCAGCCCCATCACCCCGCGCAGAATCAGCAATTGCCACACATTGGTGGCAAACGCCTGCAGCAGAATAGCGATCGCCATCCCCAGCGAGGCGCGCAACAACATCAGTTTGCGCCCTTTCCGGTCCGCCAGGCTGCCCCACATGGGCGAAACAATCGCCGAAACCAGAAAGGTGATACTGAAGGTTAAGCCTGACCACATCGACAGCGCTTCATGAGAAGTCACGCCCAGTTGCGCAACATATAACGGCAAGAACGGCAGAATTTGGCTGATGGCGAGACCGGTGAAAAAACAACCGAACCAGACCGAGATAAGATTGACCTTCCAGGATTCCATAAGTACGCGTAATTATTGAGATTTTGACAAACAGCGCACAGGTTAACAAGAATGCGCCAGCGATGAGTCACCAGAGATGCGGTTACGGCAACTTTGGTGTTTTATCTGTCAGTATCCGCCCAACGCCGAAGACCCGGCAGAAAACCCCTGTTTTTTAGGCGGTTTATACTTAGCGGCAAAGGCCAAACCCGCGCATGCCAAGATGAAAATGGTTGGCGTGGGCGGCGTTGTACTCCGGCCCAAGGCCGTTACCGTAATAGCCGCAACTGGCGCTCAGCATTGCCCGCAGCCACGGCTGTGTCCGCGCCTGCCGCCAGCCCTTCAGCACCGTCACGGACTGGCCATTCGCCAGTCGAAAACCGCTGAGATCCAGCGCTTCTACGCTGGCGTGCTCGCTACGCCTGGCATCAGCGCGGTTGTAGATATTGCGACACGCATAGCTGCCAAGATGATCGATACGCGTAAGCTGACTGCCCATAAAGCGCTCGGTCAGCGGTCGCGCCTGTTGCTCAACAAACAGCGCGGAACTGAGCGCCAGCGGGCAACTTGCCAGAAAACTGCTGCTCAGTTTAACCGCCCCGAAATCGCGCACCCGCACAACATTGGTTAACGGACAATCTCCGGTGCTATCGGCAACCGGAGCAGAGGAGATTAACCGCTGCTGATTCGCCTGCGACAATAATTCCGAACATGCTTGCGGTGGCAAACGGCGCAGTTTGAACTGCGTAATGCGCCCGGGCGGGTCGCTAAGCTGTAATGGCGCAAACGGGTTGTAGTAAGACGGCAATGCGCGGTAGCCAACCCAAATCACCGCCAGAAGAATACACAAAACGATCAGGCCTTTCCCGCTCACGTCACCCCCTTCTGGTTTCCAGAAAACATTATGGCAGAAGGCCGCGAATCGTGCGTTTTGACGTGCTATGGTATGTGCTTTGTGAATTCAGTGTGAGTGAACGGAGAAATGGCAAAACTGCGGGTAGGGGTCGTCTTCGGCGGCAAATCAGCGGAACATGAAGTGTCGTTACAGTCGGCGAAAAATATCGTCGACGCCATGGATAAATCACGCTTTGACGTGGTGCTGCTGGGGATCGACAAACAGGGGCAGTGGCATGTCAGCGATGCGAATAATTACCTGCTAAACGCCAGCGATCCGGCGCGTATCGCCTTAAACCCCTCGGCGAATAGCGTGGCGCTGGTGCCGGGGATCCAACAGCAACAACTGATCCAGGCGGAAAACAGCGCACCGTTACCGAATGTCGATGTGATCTTCCCAATAGTTCACGGCACGCTGGGCGAAGATGGTTCATTGCAGGGCATGCTGCGTCTGGCGAATTTGCCGTTTGTCGGCTCCGACGTACTCGCTTCTGCGGCCTGCATGGATAAAGACGTCACCAAGCGCCTGTTGCGCGATGCCGGGCTTTCCATCGCCCCGTTTATCACGCTAACCCGCGCCAATCGCGCGCAGCTTAGCTTTAGCGATGTGCAAACCCAACTCGGTTTGCCGCTGTTTGTTAAACCCGCCAACCAGGGTTCCTCCGTTGGTGTCAGCAAAGTGACGAATGAAGCGCAGTATCACGATGCGGTAAACCTGGCGTTCGAATTCGATAAAAAAGTGATTGTTGAAACGGGCATCAAAGGTCGCGAGATCGAATGCGCCGTGCTGGGCAATGACTCACCGCAGGCCAGCACCTGTGGTGAAATCGTACTTAACAGCGAGTTTTACGCCTACGACACCAAATACATCGATGAAAACGGGGCGCAGGTCGTCGTGCCGGCCGACATTGATCCGGCAATCAACGATAAAATTCGCGGCATTGCCGTGCAGGCTTATCAGACGTTGGGCTGTGAAGGAATGGCGCGCGTGGATGTTTTTCTGACACCAGAAAACGAGGTGATCATCAACGAGATCAACACGCTGCCAGGGTTTACCAATATCAGCATGTATCCGAAACTGTGGCAGGCGAGCGGTATTGGTTATAGCGATTTAATCACGCGCCTGATTGAGCTGGCCGTTGCGCGCCATCAGGTTAACAGCGCGCTGAAAATTACCGTTAACAGTTAATCACTGCGGTTTATCCGCCGTCTCCTCGTCTTCCGGACGGCGGCGGATAATCAAACCAGCCAGCCAGAAACCAATCACCCAGGTCACCAGCCCCACCGCGTAGGTTTGCCAGCCTTTGGCTTCAAACCCCAGCAGCCCGACCACGCCATTCAGAATAAATATCAACCCAATCGCAAACGCATAATAGTGCCAGTCACGGCGGATTTTTACAGGCAGCTTCATGACAACTCCGGCAGTCAAAACGGCATCATCGCACAACCGCCGCTTACCGTCTGTGGCGTATGCGGAAATTCTGAAATGTTACCAAAGTAATTAAAACGTTACAGAAATGTGAGCAGCAACAAAAATCATCTAACTGGAATCATTCCCGGGGCGAAATTATCACCATTCTGATGTTGACAAAGCGGTACAACTGCCAAAATTACCGTCAGTTCAGGCCACGCGCCAACTAAATCGAGCGTTAAAAGTAAAGAGTACCGGAGGTCTAATGGCTGACTTTACTATGTCAAAACCCTTTAAGGGCGCAAAACAACGTGACACCTCCAGACCGGGTAATATTGCTTATGCCATATTCGTACTACTCTGCTTCTGGGCGGGTGCGCAGCTGCTGAACCTGCTGGTGCATGCACCGGGCGTGTTCGAGCATCTGATGCAAGTGCAGAATACCACCCGCCCGCACGTAGAAATGGGAATGGGCGTAGGCACAATTTTCGGTCTTGTGCCTTTCCTCGCGGGAAGCGCCCTGCTTGGCGTCATCTTCCTTATCTTACGCTGGCGACACCACCATTCGCGCTAGTTCTGCGCCATGCAGGCGGCCCGACGATCGTCGACGCGCTTCGCAAACCATGCTGTTGTCAGGTTGCGCGTGATCTTCGGGCTTTCCAGTTTGATCCCCGGCAGGACTTCTCGTGGCAATGTTTTGCCACTTTTCTTCTCTGCCAGCCGATAAACTTCACGATAAAGTTTGGTCTCTTCCAGTCTGTCGCTGTCTCCGCGCTCCAGCTGTCGACGGATATCACGATCGCTCATGCCAAGTGAAGCGCCCAGTTTACGTACGGCTAATTCCGTAGTGCCCGCATCGCTGCTGCCGTACAAAATCAGGTCGCCATCGAGCGCCAGTTTCACGCCGGTCGCTTTGCTGATGGCGTTCTGAAATGCCGCGTTGCGGCTGGCATACAATCCGGCGTTAAAATCGGCGAAACGGTAAAGCGGTGCCGTGTAGCTGACTGGGTAGTTGAGCAGATGATACGTGCCAAACCATAACCCACCGCGGCGGCTGAAAACCTCCTGACGCACGGTGCCTTCCATTTTCCACGGATAACCATCGGTATGTTGCTCGGCAAAGGCGACGCTAATCTGCATCGGCCCGCCGGTGCGCACCGGGTTAAGCGAACCAAACAGCTTCTGCCCCATCGGCACCATACCAATGAAGTCATCAAAAATAGCGCTAAGCTCTTTTTCCGTGCGCACTTTGTCCAACCGTTCGCTGTAGCTTTTACCGTTCGGCGACGGGATTTTCAGCGCGGTATGCACCAGCATCGTTGGAATGTGCATCCGCTCGGCGCGCTTATCGATCTCTTTCCAGGCGATTTTATTCAGCCCCGGCACCACCGGATCAGACTGGTAATTGGACTCCTGTTGCGCCACCGCTAACACCGAACAGATATTCTCCAGCGTCGGCGATAGCTTCTGGCTGCTAAAGGTCGTCGCCAGATCCTGCGCCCAGCCTTCGCGATCTTTCACGCTGGTGGGAATCGTTCGCCGCACTACGCTTGCGACATCCATCGGCTTGTTCTGCTGTTGCTCCAGCGTTTTTTCTTTTTCAGCTTCGGCTTCTTTTTGCGAAAGCGTGCCCTGCGTACTACACCCGGCGAGCACTAACGCCGCCAGCAACCAGCCAAAACGGGGGACGTAAACCATAACGTTCCTTGTGTTAACCAAAAGTATGGGGCACAGGCTGGATCTCTTGCCCATCCAGTTCACGCTCAAAACTGCGTAAACGTTTATAGATAGACATCAGCTCCACCAGCGTCGTCCAGGAAGAGATCAAATACTGGAACGAACTGCGCACCTGC
Source organism: Kosakonia quasisacchari (assembly GCF_004331415.1). Classification (GTDB taxonomy): domain Bacteria; phylum Pseudomonadota; class Gammaproteobacteria; order Enterobacterales; family Enterobacteriaceae; genus Kosakonia; species Kosakonia quasisacchari. The sequence continues at coordinate 115,764 of NZ_SJOP01000010.1, read as the reverse complement.
TCAAACACGTTAGTTATCTGGCGCATCAGACCGAAAGTGATAGCCCCGGCGGCAATCGTCGGGAACAGCACAATCAGGCCAACCACCACATCAACCTGCATGTACAGGATACGGGCGATGTTGAAATACATATAGTGGAAATAGAGCCGGAAATAGTTACGCCGCACCGCAGCGAAGAGCTCCGCGATGGTATGCGGCCTGGCGCGACCGGCATCATCTTCGCCATACACCAGCTCTTTACGGTAGGCCGCTTCCACGCGCTGGTTTTTAAACTCTAGCCCAGGCAGCTTGATGCCCACAAACGCCAGCAGCACGGTGCCAAGCAATGCCCAGCTCACGGCAGCAATCACCAGCCCATAAGCGATATGCCCCACCACCGGTATCTCCTGCACATGCGGTGATAGCGCCACCAGCACGGGCAAAAAGGCAATTAGCGTCATGATGGCGTTAATAAAACTGGTGCCCATATCTTCGAGCGTCGAGGCGAAACGCATGGTGTCTTCCTGCACACGCTGGGCTGCACCTTCGATATGGCGCAGATGTTCCCAGTGCGCCATATAATATTCGTTCATCGCCGTGCGCCAGCGGAACACATAATGGCTGACGAAAAAGTTGTTGAGCACCGCCACCGTTACGGCAATCAGGGCGATCCACAAAAACACGCCAATCTCGCTGTACAACTGGCTAATGCTGACTTTGTTCGGCGCACTGAGCGCGGTCTGGATAAGATCGTAAAAGGGCTGATACCAGGCGTTAATGGCGACATTCACTTCGACCAAAAACCAGGTGACAAAGATAATTAATGCGGTGCCGAGAATCGACCAGCGCTGCCAGCGATGCGGCGAGAGGGTAAACCAGCACAGCGCAAAAACGCCGACACAAAGCAGATAGTAGGCATAAAACAGCAAGTAGCCAGGGCTCCAGAAACGCGCCGCGCTAATCGGCACATCCGCAGACGCGCCAGTAAGACGCATCAACCACGCTTCACCGCCGGCCTGCCAGAAAACAACGGTAATGGCGGTCCAGATGAATACCGACAAAAAGAACAACGCTGGTTTCGGAAAGAAGGACTTAAACATAATGCTCTCCTGCTCACTTCTTATTATTTACGACACATGCTGTGCATCACTGTTTGTAAGCCCCTAAAAGGGCAGCGACAAAAAAGCGCCGCGAAGTGCGGCGCCGTCTGGTTAAATCTGACCTAAGGTTAACGGCTTAGTTCGTTTGCCATTCGTGAAGAATTGTTTCGACGGGTTTCACTAACACCGGGTTGCCCGGCACCGTTAACGTACGCCACACCTCGTTATAGTGGTCGATCAAAACCGAGGCCTGCGCCGCCGGGCGATTCGCCGTGGTGTGCGCATCTTGCGCGACCGTAATGGCGTAACCACGGCTGGCCCCGTTTTTCAGCGTGGTATCCACACAGTAATCCGTGGCGCACCCGCACATCACAAAGGCGCGAATGTCATGATCGTGCAGCACGCTTTCGAGAGTGGTGTGATAAAACGCATCGCAGGCGGTTTTGGTGACATACAACGCGTTCACCGGTTGCGTCAATTCCGGCAGAATAGCAAACCCGTCACTGCCCTCTTCCAGCCCACCGGCTTCGGCGTGTTGAATAAAAATCACCGTATCCGCAGCCGCTATCAGTTGGTTAATGCGCGCCACACATTGCTCACGCTGAATACGCTCCGTTGCAAACACCCCGTTTTGCATATCCACCACCATCACTACCCGTTGACTTGCCATTGCCTGACTCCTGAGTGCGGGAAAGGAAGAGGTTATCACAGGCGCCTTGCACCAAAGTCATAGGGAAAAAATTTCATATTTACCCATCGTTACGTATTAGGGCGAAATAATACGCTTATTGGTGCTTTGCATCGAAACGCCAGGTAGTATAAATACCCTCTATCGTTCCCATTCTTATATGGATCCCCTTCGTTGAAACGTTGTCTGCTTTTCTCCGCGTTGCTCTGCACGCTGAGTATGACCAGCGCCCGTGCGGCGCAACAATCTCCCGATCCGGTATTTGCCTCTGACATTGTCGATCGTTACGCCAATCACATCTATTACGGTAGCGGTGCGACCGGGATGGCGATGGTCGTTATCGACGGTAACCAGCGCGTGTTCAGAAGCTTTGGTGAAACCCGTCCGGGCAATAATGTGCGCCCGCAACTGGATTCCGTTATCCGTATTGCGTCGCTCTCCAAGCTGATGACCAGCGAAATGCTGGTGAAACTGCTCGATCAGGGCCGGGTGCGTCTCGACGATCCATTAAGCAAATATGCGCCACCGGGCACACGCGTGCCGACCTACGAGGGTACGCCGATCAAACTGGTTAACCTCGCGACACACACCAGCGCGCTGCCGCGTGAGCAGCCTGGCGGCGCGGCGCACCGTTCGGTATTTGTCTGGCCAACGCGCGAGCAGCGCTGGAGCTGGCTTTCCACTGCGAAGCTAAAAACCGCGCCGGGCGCGCAGGCGTCTTACTCCAACCTGGCATTTGACCTGCTGGCCGATGCGCTTTCTCAGGCTGCCGGGAAACCCTATCCGCAGTTGTTTGAAGAGCAAATAACCCGCCCGTTGGGGATGAAAGACACCACCTTCACCCCGTCGCCGGATCAGTGCAAGCGCCTGATGGTAGCGGAAAAAGGGGCCAGCCCGTGCGATAACACACTTGCGGCAATTGGCAGCGGCGGCGTTTACTCCACGCCAGGCGATATGATGCGCTGGATGCAGCAGTTCCTCTCTTCCGACTTCTACACCCGCAACAGCCAGGCCGATCGTATGCAAACGCTGATCTACCCGCGAAATCAGCTCACCAAAGTGATTGGCATGGACGTGCCCGGCAAAGCCGACGCGCTCGGCCTCGGCTGGGTCTATATGGCACCGAAAGATGGCCACCCAGGGATCATCCAGAAAACCGGCGGCGGCGGCGGTTTTATCACCTATATGGCAATGGTGCCGCAGCATAACGTTGGCGTATTTGTGGTAATGACCCGTTCACCGCTGACGCGCTTTACCAGCATGAGCGACGGCGCGAACGACCTGGTCAGCGAACTGAGCAACAATAAACCGCTGGTGGTTCCGGCTTCCTGATGCGGACAAAGGCAGGCGGGTTGCCGTCTGCCTTCCCCTTTTAACAGCGATTTTGGTAAAACAGCCCGCCGCCTTTTCGGCTACAATGCCGCCATCTGTTCCACAAACATCAGGCATACCATGACCGATTTAATTACTCGCCCTCGCCGCCTGCGCAAATCGCCTGCGCTGCGCGCCATGTTTGAAGAGACAACACTGAGCAAAAACGACCTGGTGTTGCCGATCTTTGTTGAAGAAGAGCTCGACGATTACAAAGCCATCACCGCCATGCCTGGCGTGATGCGCATTCCGGAAAAGTATCTGGCGCGCGAAATCGAACGCATCGCCAACGCTGGGATCCGCTCAGTGATGACCTTTGGTATTTCGCACCACACCGATGACACCGGCAGCGACACCTGGCAGGAAAACGGACTGGTGGCGCGGATGTCGCGCATCTGCAAAGAGACAGTGCCGGAAATGGTGGTAATGTCCGACACCTGTTTTTGTGAATACACCTCGCACGGCCACTGCGGTGTGCTGTGCGATCACGGCGTGGATAACGACGCCACGCTGGTAAACCTCGGTAAACAAGCGGTGATTGCCGCCGCGGCAGGCGCAGACTTCATTGCGCCATCGGCAGCGATGGACGGCCAGGTGCAGGCGATTCGCCGTGCGCTGGATGCGGCGGGCTTTACCGATACCGCGATCATGTCCTATTCGACTAAGTTCGCCTCGTCCTTCTACGGCCCGTTCCGCGAAGCAGCGGGCACGGCGCTGAAAGGCGATCGTAAAACCTACCAGATGCACCCGATGAACCGCCGTGAAGCGATTCGCGAGTCGCTTATCGATCAGGCCGAAGGCGCAGACTGCCTGATGGTGAAACCGGCCGGCGCTTATCTTGATATCCTGCGCGATATCCGTGAGCGCACCGAGCTGCCGCTGGGCGCTTATCAGGTGAGCGGCGAATACGCGATGATCAAGTTTGCCGCTCAGGCAGGCGCGATTGATGAAGACAAAGTGGTGCTGGAAAGCCTTGGCGCGATTAAACGCGCAGGCGCGGATTTAATTTTCAGTTATTTCGCCCTCGATCTCGCCGAACGCGGCATCCTCTGAACGAAGCGGGCCTGGCCCGCTTTTTTTGCCTTTGCTCCTGATTATCCTCCCGTCTTTAAAGTGTCATTTATTCATTGTAATGAAATGTAAGCGTCATCTTCGCCCTTTACTGTCATCGGCAAGACGGGAGGAGAAACCACCATGTTTAGTCTCGACAATGTATTAGAGGATCTCTGGCCACAGGCCAGGCCAGCACCCTGGCAAAAAAATCTGCTCAGACGCCTGCTCTATGAGCAAGAGTTTCAGCAGTTCGCCGCACAGCACCCACACCTGAAAGGGCTGGATATGGTGGAACAAGTACTCGAACACTTACAGATCCGCTGCACTATCCCCGCTCACTGCCTTGAACAAATCCCTGAACATGGCCCACTGGTCATCATTTCCAACCACCCGACAGGCACGCTCGACGGGATGGCGCTGATGTACGCTGTTTCCCGCGTCCGCCGCGATGTAAAAGTGGTCACCAACCGCATGCTGTCGCATCTCGAACCGCTCAGTTCGCTGTTTATTCCGGTAGATAATATGGGTGGTCGCACACGTAAATCTTCATTGCAGCAGATGGAAAACCACCTGCAAGGCGGCGGCGTGTTGATCTTCTTCCCGGCCGGGGAAGTTTCGCGCATGACGCGCAAAGGCATTCGCGACAAAAGCTGGCATGCCGGGTTTATTAAACTGGCCAGCAAATTCCGCACCCCGCTGCTGCCAATGTGGATTGAGGCGCGCAACAGCGCTCTGTTCTACGCCAGCGCCATGGTGTCTGAAACCCTGCCCTTTTTACTGCTAATGCAGCAGATGTTTCGCCGGCGCGACAGCGCGCTGCCGATCAAAATCGGTGAACGTATTCCCTGGGACAGCTGGCACACGCCGCAACTCGCGCCGCGCGAGCTGGCCAATAAGTGTCGCAAGCATGTCCTGCGTCTTGGCAAGGGATTGCCCGGCCCCTTCAAAACCGAGTGTGCCATCGCACGTCCGGAAGAGCGCATTACGCTGCGCCGGGAGCTTAACAACGCCGAGTGCCTCGGTCGCACCGCTGATGGCAAGGTCATCTATCTGTGGCAACGTAAAGGGCAGGAAGATGCGCCGCTACTGCGTGAGCTTGGACGGCTGCGTGAAATCGCCTTCCGTGCGGTGGGAGAAGGCAGCGGTAAACGTCGTGATACGGATAAATATGACGACGATTACCTGCATCTGATCTTGTGGGATGACGCGGATCTGGAAATTGTCGGCGCTTACCGTTTTATGCCGACAGCGCAGCAAATAGAGATGCGCGGCGTAGAAGGGCTATATAGCCACAGCCTGTTCCATTACGACGATCGCATGGCGGATGTGCTGCGCCACGGCATTGAACTGGGGCGCAGCTTTATTCAGCCGCGCTATTGGGGTCGTCGCGGGCTGGATTATCTGTGGTCAGGTATTGGTGCCTATCTGGCGCGATACCCCCAGTATCGCTACCTGTTTGGCCCGGTCTCTATTTCCGGTGGCATGCCGCCTGCGGCGCGCGATCTGCTGGTGGCGTTCTACCGTCTGTGGTTCCCGGCCACCTGGCCGCTGGCGTCATCGCGCCGCCCATGGCCTGCTAGCATGCCGGAAGTGCTGGCGCAGTTTACCGGCGACGACTACACCGAAGATCTTACGCGGCTAAAATCGCTACTGGGGAACCTGGGTTGCGGCATTCCACCGCTATATAAACAATATTCCGAAGTGTGTGAGCCAGGCGGCGTGCAATTTATTGATTTCGGCTGCGACCCGGATTTCAACAACTGCGTGGATGGCCTGGTGCTGGTGGATTTAACGCACCTGAAAGCAAGCCGCTACGAGCGCTATATTGCTGCGCATCTGCCGCAGCCGGAAACAGAAACGGCATAACGTAAACCTGCACAAAACAGTAAAGCCGTCGCGTTACGCGTGACGGCTTTTTTACGCATCCTGTCAGCCATGCACCAGCCGCAACTGTGCTCGTCGGCTATTTAAACGAGGGTTGTCGGTAAAAATGACATATAAAATGGGGCGCCAGGCCATTACATCCTCCTTAGTTAAATATCATCCTGGGTTTGGCTGAAGATTATTGCGTCAAACTAAAGTGCCAGACAATTCAGGTCAACCCATTATTCCGGATTAGATTTAACATCAGGCTATTACGATAATGATATGTGTTGCGCCTCACAAAAAATCAAATAAATGACGCTGTAAAATCAATATGTTAACTTATTGTGAAATGCGCAAATTAAATAAAAACACAGTCGCTTTAATTAAAGCCTGATATGACAAAAAAGGGTTAAGAATAGTCGGATTTAAATTTCCAGTTGTTCCCTATAACATTTCCAGAAACCGGGCTAGTGCCTTTTTTTATTAATCTGTTGGCAATTAATTTCACCTTAATCAGCACATTCGCCAATTTCACCATTGCAGGGCAGCCTGCACCAGAATCCGATCTGCCACGGTGCAAGCCAGACATTTCCTCAAAGTCATAACCATGTAAATAATTAATTAATAAAAGAATATATCTTTTGGCACCGCCTTTGCACATTCACTGCTAACTGTATTCAATGGCGAGGCAGTAAAAGCATGAGCACACAAACAACATTAAAAAGAACACTGGGCAGCTTCCGTCTGTGGGGCATTGCCGTCGGGCTGGTGATTTCAGGGGAGTATTTTGGCTGGAGCTATGGCTGGTCACAGGCCGGTACGCTCGGCTTTTTGATTGTCGCACTGTTAATTGCCGCAATGTATTGCGCCTTTATCTTTAGTTTTACCGAGTTGACCACCGCAATCCCCCATGCCGGTGGCCCCTTCGCTTACGCGTACCGGGCTTTTGGGCCAACGGGCGGGTTTATTGCCGGTTTTGCCACCTTAATAGAATTCGTTTTCGCGCCTCCGGCTATTGCGATGGCGATTGGCGCGTATCTGAACGTGCAGTACCCGTCGCTGGATGCGAAATGGGTGGCCTGCGGCGCGTACCTCATCTTTATGGCACTGAACATTCTCGGTGTCGGCATTGCCGCCACGTTTGAGCTGATTGTCACCCTGCTAGCGATTTTCGAACTGCTGGTGTTTATGGGCGTGGTGGCACCGGGCTTCTCGTGGGGCAACTTTACCGCCAACGGCTGGGCAGGCGCAGAGAGCTTCAGCAGCCTGGCGTTGCCGGGAATGTTCGCCGCGATCCCCTTCGCCATCTGGTTCTTTCTCGCCATTGAAGGCGCGTCCATGGCGGCGGAAGAAGCGAAAGATCCGAAACGCACCATTCCTCGCGCACTTGGCGGCGGCATTTTGACCCTCACCGTGCTGGCGGTTGGCGTGATGATTTTTGCCGGTGGCGTGGGCGACTGGCGCACGCTGTCGAACATTAACGACCCGCTGCCGCAGGCGATGAAAGTGGTGGTCGGTAACAGCAGCGGCTGGCTGCATATGTTGGTGTGGCTTGGTTTGTTTGGCCTGGTGGCGTCGTTCCACGGCATCATTATGGGTTACTCACGTCAGATCTATTCACTGGCGCGCGCGGGTTACCTCCCTGCAAGCCTGGCGAACCTCAACCGCAAAACCCGCACTCCACATCTGGCGATCCTCGCCGGTGGCGTGGTCGGCATTGCGGCGATTTTCTCCGACTCGCTGGTCACCATCAGCGGCATGCCGCTCACTGCCTGTATTGTGACGATGTCCGTTTTCGGGGCTATCGTTATGTATATCACCTCAATGGCCGCGCTGTTTAAGCTGCGCCGCAGCGAACCGGAACTTGAGCGCCCGTTTAAAGCGCCGCTTTTCCCGTACGCGCCCGCGTTTGCACTGGGCATGGCGGTGCTCTGCCTGGTGGCGATGGTCTGGTACAACACGCTGCTGGCACTGATCTTCGCGCTGATGATGCTGGGCGGCTATATGTGGTTTCGTAAAACGGCGCACGCGCGTGAACGTGCCGAGATGGATCCGCAACTGCGGGCGCTCTCCTGAGGAGACGGAATGTATAAAACCACGCTGGCTCACCGTACTTATCAGTTCGACAGCCTGAAAACATTAATGGCAAAAGCCTCCCCGGCGCGATCCGGGGATGTGCTGGCCGGGATGGCGGCGCAGACAGCGGAAGAGCGGATGGCGGCGAAAATCGCCCTGGCAGATGTGCCGCTGCGCGAGATCCTCGCCTCGCCGCTTATCCCGTATGAAGACGATGAAGTAACGCGCTTAATTATCGATACCCACGATAGCCGCGCGTTCGCCCTGATTGCCCATCTGACGGTGGGCGAATTCCGCGACTGGCTACTGGCCGACAGCACCGATACCGCCACGCTTAGCCACGTTGCACCGGCGATCACGCCGGAAATGGCCGCTGCTGTCAGTAAGCTGATGCGTAACCAGGATTTGATCCTCGCCGCCAGCAAATGCAGCGTGATCACCCGTTTTCGCAACACCATTGGCTTGCCCGGCCATCTCAGCGTACGTTTGCAGCCCAACCACCCGACCGATGATCTGAAAGGCATTGCCGCCAGTATGCTGGATGGCCTGCTGTATGGCGCGGGCGATGCGGTGGTGGGCATCAACCCGGCCAGCGACAGCCTGCCGGTGCTGCAAAAGCTCAACCACATGATGGCAGACATCATTGATCGCTTTGCCATTCCTACCCAGTCCTGCGTGCTGACCCATGTCACCAATACCATTCAGCTCATTGAACGCGGCGCCCCGGTTGATCTGGTGTTCCAGTCGGTGGCGGGAACGGAAGCCGCTAACAGCGGTTTTGGTATCAATATGGCGCTATTGCAGGAGGCGCATGAGGCGGCGCTGAGCCTGAAGCGCGGCACGCTGGGCAACAACGTGATGTATTTTGAAACCGGCCAGGGCAGTTGTCTCTCCGCCAATGCGCATCACGGTGTCGATCAGCAAACCTGCGAAGCGCGTGCCTACGCGGTGGCCCGGCATTTCAACCCATTGCTGGTGAACACCGTGGTGGGCTTTATCGGCCCGGAATACCTCTACGACGGTAAGCAGATCATCCGCGCCGGGCTGGAGGATCACTTCTGCGGCAAACTGATGGGGCTGCCGATTGGCTGCGACGTCTGCTACACCAACCACGCGGAAGCGGATCAGGACGATATGGACACGCTGCTGACGCTGCTGTGCACCGCCGGGCTGACTTTTCTGATTGGCGTACCGGGCGCGGATGACATCATGCTCAATTACCAGAGCACATCATTCCACGATGCGCTCTATGCCCGCCGTCTGCTGGGGCTGAAACATGCGCCGGAGTTCGCCGAGTGGCTAACGAAGATGCAGATTATCGATACCCACGGCCAATTGCGCCTGACGGGTGCAAACCACCCGCTGCTGACCGTTATGCCACAAGGAGCGCACGCATGAATGGACCCGATGCCTGGACGCTGCTGCGTGAGTTTACCGATGCCCGCATTGCGCTGGGGCGCAGCGGCGCGAGCTTGCCCACGCGGGAGGTGCTCAATTTTGGCCTCGCGCACGCCCAGGCGCGTGATGCCATCCACCAGCCCTTTGACAGTGAAAGCCTGGCGCAACAATTACATGCGCTGGGTTTAAAAACGCTGGATGCACACAGTGCCGCTGCCGACCGGCATATCTACCTGAATCGCCCGGATTTGGGGCGCAGGCTCAGTGATGAGAGCCGCGAAACGCTTGCCGCTCATCGCCCACCCGCGCACGATCTGCTACTGGTGATTGGCGATGGGCTCTCTTCCCACGCCGTTCACCGCCAGTCAATCGGGCTTATCACCGCCCTGCTGCCCTATCTGAAAACGCTGGGCATTTCCCTCGGCCCCATAGTGCTCGCGCACCAGTCGCGCGTGGCGCTTGGTGATGACATTGGCGAAACGCTGGGCAGTAAAGCGGTGGCGATACTGATTGGCGAGCGTCCGGGGTTGTCCTCGCCGGATAGCCTCGGCGTCTACCTCACCTGGAAACCCGCGCGCCAGCGCATTGAATCCGAGCGCAACTGCATCTCTAACATTCGCCCGGAAGGGCTGAATTACGAGGCCGCTGCGTTTAAGCTCGCCTGGCTACTGGAACAGGCATTTCTGCGCCGTCTCACCGGCGTGCGGCTGAAAGACGAAAGTGACAACCCGGCGCTGCACGGGCGCGTGACACCCCGCATTACGAGCTGATCTCAGTACAGAGCGCTGGCGCGGCGAAGCGCTCTTTCTCCCCCCGTCATCTACACTCTTTACGTTATTTACGGCGAACCCGTGGAGGGCGTATGGAGAAAAAAAGTAACGCTGACACAGAGCGAACATGGCCCGTGGAAGACAATCCCTTCTGGTTGCATGTTGAAATGCAGGTGCAAAAATGGGGGGCGATAGCGCTTATCGCCATTGTGATTGCCGGGCTGTGCGGGCTCTTTTCACAAGGCTGGCTAAGCAAAAAAACGGCGACCAGCGCCGATCAACGTCTCACCGTGGAGTATGACCGCTTTGGTCGGCTGCAAAGCGATCTGGATATGCAGATAACCGCCAATGCCACAGCCGACAACCGTATCACTTTCACCTTAGGCGGCGATTTCATGCACGATTTTGAGATCCGCACCCTGCAACCACAACCGCTAAACATGTACAGCCGCAGCGGCGAGCTGGTACTGGAATATGCGCGTCCTGCCGCCGATAAACCGCTGACCGTGTGGCTGGGGCTGACACCGCTCGGCGTCGGCAACAGCACGCAGCGGATTTCAGTGAATAACGCAACCCCGGTCACCCTGACGCAGTTTATCTGGCCCTGAGGAGAACGCGATGGATATGGTATTACGCGCAATAGCTATCTATCTGGTGTTGATGGTTGTGTTCAAAATCGCCGGTCGCCGGGCGCTGCTCCAGATGACCTCTTTTGATTTGATTTTGCTGCTGATCATCAGTGAGGCCACGCAACAAGCACTGCTCGGCAATGACTTCTCCGTGACCGGCGCGGCGCTAACCATTATCACGCTGGTGGTGGTGGATATCTTATTTGGCACGCTGAAGAAGTATGTCAAAGGAGCGGAAAACCTGATTGACGGTACGCCGGTGGTGTTAGTGGAGAACGGCCAAATGCTGGAAAACAAAATGCGCGAAGCCGATATCACGCGCGACGACATTATGTTATCAGCGCGGAACAATCAGGGCATTGCCGATCTGGCAGAGATTAAATTCGCCATTCTTGAGCGCAACGGCCATATCTCGATTGTTCCCAAAAACTCATCATGACTTTTCGCTCGCTATACTTTGCTTACCGGGTCACAACCAACTTAACGAAAAATAGCCTATGAATGAAGACGTTACCTTAGCGAACAACATGAATGCCCTGCTCTGTCTGCCCATTCCTATGCTGGCAGCACAACTGGGCGAACTGCTTACTCAAAAACAGCTGCGCGTTACCACAGCGGAATCCTGTACCGGCGGACAAATCGCAACAGCGCTGTGCGCCGCAGGTGATACGCCAGCATTTTTTGGCTGCGGATTTGTCTCGTTTACCGATGAAGCGAAAAGTACCTTGTTGCAGGTTAAACGCGAAACGTTGGCGCGCTGGACGGCGGTAAGCGAGCAGACGGCCAGCGAGATGGTACAAGGCGCCTGCGCGGTTAGCCATGAACCGGTCGGGATTGCGGTCACCGGTTATGCCGGCCCGGATGGCGGCGAAGATGGTACGCCAGCCGGAACCGTGTGGTTTGCCTGGGCGCTGCCAGGGCAAGCGCCGATCACGGCATTACGCCATTTTGCCGGGGATTGCGAAAGCGTGATTGAGCAGTCGGTGAAATATGCAATAGCAACGTTAATAACACTCTTAAACCGCTAACCTTTTCCCCGTCGCGCGTCGTTATACCGCGCTGGCCCATTTCACGATCATCACGATGTTTATCTTAAATAATCAGGCCCCAACGGCCTGATTATCAGCATGATGCCAGGACGCCCAAGCCGCGGCAAAATTCACACTTTTCTGTGATGCGCTACGCTTGGTTTATCAATAAAAATCTGCGCGAGGAGCCGCCCATGACCGACACGCACACCCTTTTTCCCCGCCGCCAGCCGCATCCTGAACCGCAAGACCCGCATCTTTTCAACTGGGCGAAAAACACGGTTCTGGCCTGCAAAAATGCCGTTATCGGCGTGGAAAATGAAGCACAGCTGCAGCAGGTTATTGCCACCGCTGCCGGGCGAGTGCGGGTGATGGGCAGTTGCATGTCGCCAGGACGTATGCTGAAACTTAGCCAGCCGGACGATACGCTGATTGATATCTCTGCGCTGCGCGGCGTGCTGGCGGTGGATGACGACAGCGTGACATTTGGCGCCGGAACACAGTTGCACGAAATGTTTGAAATACTCACCGTCATGAATCGTATGCTGCACGCGTCGCCGGGGGTGATTGACGCGCAAACGCTGGCTGGAGCGATTTCAACGGGAACCCACGGCCAGGGCATGCAGCAAAGCTCGCTGGCAGATGAAGCGCTATGCATCCGGCTGGTGGACGCCGCCGGGCAGATCCACGAAATTGACCGCAAACAACCGGCGTTTGCCGCCGCGCAACTGGCGCTCGGCACGCTGGGGGCGATTACCGCCGTCACCCTCCGCACGCGCCCGGCTACCCTTTATACCTGCTTTAAAAACGCCAGCAGCGCCGCGAATCTTGCGCAAGATTTGGTTAGCTGGAACCAGCAATGGGCTTTCAGCAAAACGTGGTGGTTCCCGGATGAAAACAAAGTTCATACCTGGAACGCGCGCGAATCCACCGCCGATGAAATGGCACTATGGCGCGATAACCATGGTGACCTGGTAGAGCGGGAAGAGACTGACACGCAGATGAACGACACGGTGGAGAAAACGCTGGAACAGATGCATGACGACACCAATATCGTTGATGAAAATGGTAAGCCGTTTCGCACCATTACACGCTTTAAGGACTTTTCAGATGTGATTGGCGATATCTATCAGGTGTTCTGCCGGGGTATCGCTACGCCGCAAATCAATATTGAAATTGGCATTCCGCTGGCGCGCGCCCCGGCGGTCATTGCCCGCATTAAAGCGTGGCATCAGCAATCGCACCCGCATATGCACTATCCGATAATTTTGCGCTGCACCGGGCCTTCCGGCGCGTGGCTAAGCCCGGCCTGGCAGCAAGCGACCTGTTTTTTTGGTTTTGTGGTCTATTACGCCGAAGACGGGTCGCTCTCTGAAGAGGGGCTGGCGTTTCTGCGCACCGCCGAACAGTTGCTGGCAGAAGAAGGCGGGAAGCCACACTGGGGGAAATATTTCGACCCAACGTTATACGACTGGCCAACGCTCTACCCGCAATGGACGGCGTTTCAGGCCGTACGCCAGCGCTTTGACCCGCAGGGCAAATTCCTCAATACCTTTATGACGGAGTTACTGTCATGAGTGCCGCATTCGCCTGGGTAACCCTCCTGACGCAGCCGGATTATCTGCCGGGCGTAGAAACGCTGCACCATTCGCTGCGCGCCAGCGGTTCGCCGTGGCCGCTGGTGGTAATGGTGACAGCGGCTATTGACGACAACACGCGCCAGCATTTGAACGCACAAGGCTGCAAAGTGTGGGAAGTGCCGGTTATCGGCCCCGATCCCACGCTTGATGACAGCTATGCGAACGCCCGTTTCGCCGATGTGTGGAGCAAACTGGCGGTGTGGACGCTCAGTGAATACCAGCGGGTGGCGTTTCTCGATGCCGATATGCTGGTGATTCAAAATATGGATGACATCTTTGAACTGCCGCTGGCCGAAGGCACCATTGCCGCCTGCCATGCCTGCCGCTGCAACCCTAACCATATCGAAAGCTACCCGGCATGCTGGCGGCCGGAAAACTGCTATTACAGCTGGTGTACGGACGCGCAAATGCATGCCAACCCACCAGCGTCGCTGGATAACTACCTGAACGGCGGTTTTCTGCTGCTCACGCCGGATAACTCCCTTTATCAGCAGATGATGGCGACGCTGACTGAGAAAGCCGATATTTCGGATTATGTTTTCGCTGAGCAGGATTTTCTTAATGAGGTGTTCCGCGACCGCTGGCTACCGCTGCATTATGGCTATAACGCCTTAAAAACCCTGCCGCTTCAGCACCCACAAATATGGGATTTAGCGCGGGTGAAAAACCTGCACTTCATTATCGATAAACCCTGGGAAAAACAGCCCGAGCCGGGTGACAACGGGTACGAGCTGGATCGATTGTGGTGGAAATATGCGTAACTGCCGGTGAGCGCGCAATTACCGGAACGCGAACATGCCATCGCCTTTGTGTTTACCGCTCCGGCCAATGATGTTCTTGCGCGGCAGCCAGCAGCCAGTCGCGAAAGGCGTGGCAAAGCGGTTCTAACAGCGCCGACTTATCGTAGATCAGCAGCATCCCGCCGCTATTCTCCAGCGGGTGCAGGATGCCTTCACTCCCGGCCTGCACCGTGCGGCGAAAAGCAAAATCGATCCCTTCCGTTTTCAAATCAACGTCCCGCGAAGCGGTATTGATAAGCACCTCGGCATACGGGTGGTAACGTTCAAAGCCGCCAAGCCTTGGTAGCAACCAGTGCATAGCAAAATCCGTTGAGCAACTGACGCTCACGCGGTGTTGCGCCCCCGCGTCAATTAACCGGTGTGTTGCTTGTGAAATCTGATGAAAAGCAGGCTGAATGGCCCGCAAATAGATTTTCCCTTCCGGCGTCAGCGTGAGTATGCGCGAGCCGCGCATAAACAGCCGCACATTCACCCAGGCTTCAAGTTTGGCAATTTGCTGGCTCACTGCGCTGGCGCTGATAGATAACGCCGCGGCCGCCGCTTTCATACTCCCGTGTTGTGCGACAGCATTAAAACAGATGAGCGCCTGCAAAGGCGGTAAGGTCATTGCCGATCTCCGCATCAGTTAAGTCACACTAAACTTTAGCAAAAATACGGCTTCATCAGCCAACAGTGGCGTTTATCAGATAGAGAGAAAAACCTGCGGCGTATTCACGCCCGGATGCTGACTCACCTCAACCTCGGCACCGTACCACTGCGCGATAAGCGGCGTCTGAATCACCTGTTCCGGCGTGCCTTGCGCCACCAGTTTTCCCTGATGTAATAGCAAGATCCTGTCCGCCCACAGCGCAGCAAGGTTGAGATCGTGAAGCACCGCGCAGACGTGCAGTTTTCCGCCCAACGTCAGCCGCTTCAGCAAGCGCAGCACCTGCTGCTGGTGGTAGAGATCGAGCGCCGAAGTCGGTTCATCAAGAAACAACCACCCTTCCGGGCCGTCATGATGCCACAACTGCGCGAGGCAGCGCGCCAGTTGTACCCGCTGCTGTTCGCCGCCGGATAAGGTGACATAACGCCGCCCAAGCAGCGCGTCACAGCCGGTCAGCGTCACCACCTGCTGCACAATTTCGCGTTCGCGCACTTGAGGTTGCCCCCAGGGCGCACGCCCCATCGCGATAATAGCGTCCACCGGCCAGTCAAAACCGAGAGTGGTCTGTTGCAACATGACCGCCCGGCGGCGCGAAAGCGCTTGCGCCGTCCACGCCTTTAACGGTTTGCCTTCCAGATAGCACTCTCCTGCCGCCGCCGGCAGAAAACCGGTCAACAGGCGCAGCAACGTCGATTTCCCGGCGCCGTTCGGGCCAATCAGCGCCACCCTTTCGCCGCTGGTCAGCGTCAGGGAAACATCGTCAATCAGTCGCCGGGAACCGGCGTTGAGCCGCAGATGCGCGGCAGTTAAGCACATATTCATGACTCCGCCTTAGGCTGGCGGAAAATCAGCCATAAAAACCACGGTGCGCCGAGCATGCTGGTCAGCAGGCCAACCGGCATTTCGGCGGGCGCAACAACGGTGCGCGCCACAGTATCGGCAGCCAGCAACAACATTGCCCCGGCCAGCAAGGAGCCGGGCACCAGCGCACGGTGATCCGGCCCCAGCCACATACGCATTAAATGCGGCACCACCAGGCCAACAAAGCTGATAATGCCGCTCACCGCAACCGCCGTCGCCACCAGCAGCGCACTGCACACCAGTAATACGCGCTGGAGCCGCGGTACATTGATGCCCAGATAGTGCGCCTCTTCATCGCCCAGTTGCAGCAGATTAAGCGCGCTGGCCACGCGCCACACCACCAGCGATGCGGGCAGGATCAGACTGGCGGCGACCGATAATGTCGACCATTCGATCTGCCCGAGGCTGCCCATTCCCCACTGCGAAAGATGGCGCAATTGTGCGTCGTTGCTGATCCACGAAAGGACGCCAACGCCCGCACCACAAAGTGCATTAATGGCAATCCCCACCAGCAGCAGCCGGGATAACGCGGCATCTCCCGCTTTACTGAGCAGATAAATCACCGTCATCACCGCCAGGCTGCCGATAAACGCCGCCAGCATCGGTGCATACAGCGCCACCAGCGGCGAAACGGTAATTGGCAGCACCAGCCAACAGGCGACCGTTAACGACGCGCCACCGCTGATGCCCAGTAATCCGGGGTCGGCAAGCGGGTTGCGAAACAGCCCCTGCATTACGCAACCGGAAAGCGCCAGCGCCGCGCCAACCAGCAGCGCCAGCAGCACGCGCGGCAAACGCACCGTCAGCCAGATTTGGCGCAGCGCATCGTCACCAGCCAGCCATACACTTGCGAGCGGCAGTTGCATCGCACCCTGTGTGCTTGCCAGCCCCATCAACCCAAGCAGCAGCAACATAAGCCCCCAGAGCGTGCGGGAAATGCGGCGGTTCATCAGGGCAGTTGCTCCGCTTTTTTACGCAGCGCAAGCAGCGCCTGCGGGGTGCGCAAGCCAAAACCCAGCAGTGCGACATCATCGACCAGCAACACCTGTTTATTGCGCCCGGCGGGTGTTTGTGCCAGACCTGGCAGCCGCCACAGATTCTGTTCACCGCCCATCGCTTTTACGCCGTCGGCGGAAATGACCACCAGATCCGGCTGGCTGGCAATCACCCCTTCTTGCGACATCGCACGGTAGTGGTCAAAACCCTGCATCGCATTTTGTAACCCCGCCTCACGTAAAGCGCCGTCGGCGGCGGTTTTCTGTCCGGCCACCATTGTCCCCATCCCGCCGTGACTGAGGATAAACAGCACGCGTTTGTTCAGCGGCTGTTTCGGCAGTGCGGCAATCTCGCCCGCCAGCCTTTTACGCAGCCGCGCCCCTTCACCGTTTTTTCCGATGGCATCCGCAATGACCGCAATTTTTTGATCAATCGCCGCCAGTGAATAGCCGCCCGGCACCGAAACCACCCTGACGTGGTTGTCCTGCACTTTTTGCAACACCAGGGAAGGTTGCGCCTGGTCACTGGCCAGCACCAGCGTTGGACGCAGTGAAAGAATGCCTTCGGTATTGAGCTGACGGACATAACCGACATCCGGCAGCTTTTGCGCGTCGGCGGGCCAGGTGCTGGTGCTGTCGCGCCCAACCAACTGCGCTTGCACATTCAATCCGTAGACAATTTCAGTGACATCGCCACCCAGGGAGACAATTTTTTGCCCGGCGGCACTCGCCATCAGCGGCAGCACCGCCAGCAGGATCAGCAGTTTTTTCATGCAGCTTTTCCCGGGTTGGTTAACGCATCAATTTGGGCGCGCCAATGGCTTTGCTCCGGTTGACCTTCGCTACGCTGTCCGTAAAGCTGAGCGATTTGCGTGCCATCTTTGGCGAACAGCTCAAGGCTGGTGACATGGCCGTCGGCGGTAGGTTTGCGTGTTACCCAGCTTTCGGCGATCGCTGTATCACGCAGATGCAGAGTGAAATTTTCATTGAAGATGTTGGTCCAGCTTTTCATCGGCGTCAGTTTTTCCAACACGCCAGTAAAGATCTGCACACAGCCACGGTTGCCGACGAAGATCATAATTTCGTTCCCCTGCTGTAGCACCGTTTCCAGCAGGTTTGGTAGCGCGTCATTACCGACCTGACAGGCAAGATCGTCGCCCACCAGCCGAAACGCCTGCTGACGCGAGAGGTTGTACTTTTTCAGCAAGCCAAAGAATTGATGCACATCCGTCATGGCGCGCCATTCGCTATCCAGCGCTGCGCCATCAGCGTGTTCCGCGTGTTGTTCGCAGGCGGCTTCAGTGAGTGTTAACGGCAGGTTCTCCGGCGCGGTAAATCGGGCGATGACCCCGTTCCAGGCGGCAATGTCGGTGCGTTCTGTCAGATAGACCTTCAGTATCGCATCGCCTTGCCGATCAAAAAATTGAATGCTCTGGCGCTCACCGCGCGGGCTTTGTTCCCGCAAATGAAAGGCGCTGGCCCACTGGCTGATAAACAAGCGCAGATCGAGAGCGTGGGGGTTAAGCACCAGCCCGGCACGCTCGCTGATATGCAGGTTAGTGAAACGGCCAATCTGCTCATGAACCGCGTATTCGTTGCGACAAATGCATTTGGTGTCGCCGACCGCTTCCAGCGCGGCGAGGATGTCGCGCATTTCCCCTTGCAGGCGCACGGCGTCGTGGCCGACACGGGCGTAGGTTAATTCGGCTTCGCTTATCGCCATTTCTGTCGCGATGTCGCGGGCGTATTTCGCCGGTTGTTGCGCTTTAATGGCCTGATAGTGCTGCCAGATTGCGGTGAAATCGTGTGGTGTTGCAGGCATATTTTTAACGTCCTTAACTGTTTTAACCCCCGGCAGCGATACCGGGGAGGGAAATGACGGGCTGATTCACAGAGAAATTATTCGTGCTGCGTCGCGGCGGCAAAGCTGTAGCTCTGGCGCTGGCAATTGGGCAACGTGAAATGGCATCGCCTTAGAAATCAACATTGACGCCCAGTTGCCATGTCCGCCCCGGCATTACCGCCAGCGCTTTATCATACGCATTCTGGTTGGTGGTCTCTTCCTGCGTGCGGCTATTCAGGTAATCCCAATATTTACGATCGGTGATGTTGTAAACGCCGCCGTTAATTTTGACGTTTTTCGCCACTTGCCAGTACGCCGTCCAGTCGAGCAGCCCATAGCCCGGCACACGCATATATTCCGAGCTCGAATCGCCCAGAGCTCCGCCGGTGTTGGTGTAGGACTGGCGGTTAGTCGCAGTGGCTTGCTTACCTTTGACGAAGGTTGCAGTCAGCGCCGTACCGTAGCGTTTCGCCGGATCATCCCAGGCGACGCCGACAATCGCTTTCATTGGCGCGACGCTGTCGAGATCGATGTATTTGTCGCCCAGATAGCGCGATTTCGCCTTCCCTTCGCTGTAACCATACGCCAGCGTGGCGCTCAGGCCATCGACCTGCTCAAACCAGGTGCCAAAGTTGAATTTCGCGCTGATTTCGCCGCCGTAGATAAAGGCTTTATCGCGGTTTTCCGCCTGGTAGGTGGTGTAGATGTTAGACGGCACGTTGGTGAATTTATCCGGGTTGCCGGAACGGGTGTAACGGGTATAGGCAATAAAGTTTTTATAACTGTTGTAGAACAGCGCCGTGCGCAACGTTACGCCCTCGGTCACGTCGCCCTTTATTCCCCACTCGAAGTTATCGCTGGTTTCGGTGTCCAAATCCGTGTTACCGATAAGCGCATATTGCCCACGTCCCGCATAACTGGAACCCAGGTTCCAGGAGCCATACAGTTGGCTGGCGTTGGGGAACTGCGCCCCGCGTTTGTATTGCAGGTACGTCATCAGACGCGGCGTGATGTCGTACTGGAAAGTCAGCGACGGCAGCAGTTGGGTGTCGGAATTTTTCCCGTACAGGGACGACACGTCGGATTCATTCAGCACGCTGCTGTTGGCGGTCAGGCTGGAGAGGTTATCCGGTTTTGTCGACTGATGAACCACTCGCACGCCGGGAATAATGGCGAAGTGGTGGCCATCGGCATCGAAATTGATCTGATCCTGCAGGAATGCGCCTAACGTATAGCTGCGGCTGTCGGCTTCCGGTTGCATGATCTCGCTAAAGGCACTCGGTACCGGCGACTGGTTAAACGGACGCTCGGTTTTACTGGTGCTGGCGTTAAAACCGGCGCTCAGATCGTGACGTCCAATGGTCTTCGCCAGCGCATTCTGAATGCCCCAGGTATCGGTGTCGTAGTTGGAGTAGACCGTTTCCATGGTCGCCGTGACGCTGTCCGGCATGTAGGTGCGGTCATGCGCTTCGGTGTGCTGGTAATAGATTTTGCTGGACATGCTGTCCAGCCAGTTGTTCATGGGCGTCCAGTCATCTTTCAGGCTCACGCCCCAGCGACGTGTCTGGCTGGTTTGCAGAGCGTCGCCAAGAATGGCGCTACCGGCGTTGTTCCACGCATCGTAATGGGTGTGGTTGGTTTTGTGGTAGTAATCCAGCGTACCGGTGAACTTGTGTACATCGTTCGGCTGCCAGATACCGGAGGCCATCATCGCATCCGAATGCCAGTTCGCCGGGTAGGCGTCAACCGTACCGCTGTTATTGCGGGTTTGCTGGCCGTCGCGACGGCTGTAGACCACGATGCCACGCAGGGTTTCGTCGCCTGCGGCTCCCGTCACGCCGTTGTGCCAACTGCGATCGGCGGAGTCATAATCGCTCTGGTAACCAAAGTAGGTCTCTTTGCCTGGGCGCAGATAATCGTCTGCCGATTTCGGGCGGAAGGAGACGTTACCGCCAATGGATGTGTTGGCTTGCTCGGTGCTGGTCGCGCCGGACTGGATATCAACGCTACCGTACATATACGGGTCGATATAATCGCGGCCAATGCCAAAGGTATTAAGGCCTGCGCGGCTTACGTAGCTGCGCCCGGTGGCGTCCGGCTGCGGGATGCCGTCGACATCGATTCCGACGCGGTTACTTTCCAGCCCGCGAATATTGTAGCCAGTGTAACCCCCGCGATCGAAACCGCTTTTGCCGTTGCCAGAACCGCCGCTTGCGCCCGTGGCGCTGATGAGTGGTTCATAACGCATAATCGAGCCAAAGTCTTTCGCACCTTTGTTTTGCAGATCTTGCGCGCTGACGGAATGGGTGCTGCCGGCTTTTAATACCAGTGCCGGCGCCGTGACGAGCATCTCCTCAGCGTTATCTTGCTGAGCATCCGTGGAAGCTGTCGATGAGGTTTTGTTATCCACCGCAAATGCGGAAGTATGATACAACGCTGCGAGTAATGAAGTGACCAGCACGCGCTTGTTAAAGCGCAGCAGGGAAAGTTGCGATTTACACATATTGTCTTGTAAGCCTTAGAATTTATTAGTATCAGGCTCACGTATAACTTCCAGGAGACGGCGAAAGATCGCCGTCAGCACAAAAGAGTTGCAGGTTATTGTTATGTTATCGACACCGAAGATAATGATAACAGTTATCATTTGCAATAAATTTGTTATTCCGTCAGATTTTCACCCGCATGATGCTTACACGACCCTTTATCATCCGCGCCTGGAGTCTCTGAAAAATGAATAAACCGGCTATCACTTTGCACTACTGCTCACAATGCAACTGGATGTTACGCGCCAGTTGGATGGCGCAAGAATTACTGCACACGTTTAGTTCGGACCTCGGCTCTGTCACGCTGATACCGGGCACCGGCGGAGTTTTTGTCATCGATATCGATGGCAATGTGATTTGGGATCGCAAGCTGGACGGCGGTTTTCCCGATGCGGCAGAGTTAAAACGCCGTGTGCGCGACTACTGCTTCCCGGAAAAACCGCTTGGGCATGTGGAGAAGAAAGCGGAGTAAATCGCTGCGCCCCGCGCCAGCCTGCGACAAGCCGGGCCGTTGCCTGCTTGTGCAGCGCGATGAGCGTTGCGCGCTTCAGTGGTATTGAAAAGAAGTAAAGCCGAATCCGCAGGCGTAAAGTAGCGTTCGAAATATACGCGCGGGTTTTTACGGAATTTGCCGTTAATTCATTGAATAACGAATAAAAAGGCCGCCGTAGCGACCTTTTTATTTATTTCTTCACCGGCTGGGGTTTTTTATCACCCGATTCCGGCGCGTCATGAGGATCATCTTTTTCAACGTTGAACACAAAATCTCCTCTTGTTGCCTTCAGTTCCCTCACTATAGCTCCTCCGCTGCCATAGAGGCCAAGCGGCAGGCGAAAAAAAATTGCCCATAAAGCGCGGTTGTCGCTGCGACACCTGGTTTTTGAAAAAATTGGAATGGGTAAAATTTAGACAAATCATCAATAACATCAACGCGTTAACGATAAAAAAATTCATTCGCAAAGATCGGTTTATTTCATCATAACTCGCTGTTTTATAGCGATTTCCTTGTTGAAATTTGCTAATAATTAGCACGCTTATTGTTAGTAACGAAGATGCAATTGCATGCCTTCAGGCACAACGCGGATTTGCCGAGCCTGAAGGTTATTTTTTATCCATTTTGAATGGGCAAAGTATTGTTCTGATCGTTTTCGCGAAGACAAATTCGTATTGGTTTCCAGCAACTTTCAGCGGCAATCATTGGGCAGGAAACTTAAAACGCTGGCCAGACACAACGTCGTCAGAGAGGTGAAATAGATTTACTGATTATTTTCTTTGGGAGGTCGTTTGCGGTTGGCCATTTTAAGGACAAGACGTTTCTTATAAGGCGGGAGACGTAAATCGACTGTTTCGGTAAAATTAATAGCAATTATTTCGGCTGGATGATGGGAATGTTCAATTAAATTAGTGGATAAACAGGCAGGTAAATTTTCAGATAGTTCATTAATCCTCTCACCCTCGTCATTTTCGTTTGATTCCATTAATACCTCTACGTTTTTAGTTTTAAGACATTGTTAATAAAAAATAAACGAGCCGTCTCCGACTCGCTAGCATTCAGAAACTGATGACCATTAAAAGGGGTTATTTTTTTCCACTACCGTGGCTATTTTCCCCGCCTTTCTTACCGGCTTCTGATGCACGCTCTGGGTCATTTTTAAAATTACCGCCGCTGTGCTGACCGCCTTTACGTCCCGCTTCGGAGGCTTTTTCACGATCTTCAGCGAAATTACCGGAACCGCCTCTATGTTCAGCCATGTTATATCTCCACATCTCGTTTTCGATATAATCGATACGGTTAACAAGCCATATCAATCGCGTTGGAACCTTAAGTCTGGCTATTTATCTCAGTTAGTCAATTAATCATCTAAAAATATATCAATATAAAAATTAAAACACTACAGGAAATATTTAAACACATATGTTTTATATTAAATAAATCTTTTTATTTATAAGCGAGTTACCCAAGAATTTTTCACCTCAAAAAAGTGCTCATATGAGGAAATGTGTAAATAAAATGGTAGGGATAAATATTCTGTGCACACTTATCACATGACACACAAATATTGTGGAGATAAACCATGCATACAGAACACCAACGATGCGCAGAGGCCTGTTATCAATGCGCTGCGGCTTGCGAACACTGTGCGCTTTCTTGCCTGCAGGAAAAGAATATCGACATGATGCGTGAATGCATCAAGCTGGATGTACAGTGTGCCGCCCTGTGCCGCCTTGCCGGCCAATTTATGGCCCTGGAAAGCAAACATTTACTCTCACTGTGTCGGATTTGCGTCGATGTGTGCAAAGCCTGCGCCGAAGAGTGCAGTAAGCATCAGCTTCAACACTGCCAGCAATGCGCTAAGCGTTGCAGGGTTTGCGCGGAAGCCTGTCTGCAAATGACAGCCTGAAGTAAGCTGCGAACAGAAGGGAGCAACACTGCTCCCTCTTCTTTATCAATACCAGGCATTTATCAGCGCAAACCCCAGCGCTGTCATTAAAATCGATCCCACCACATGCACCAGCACAGAAGCCAGCGCCCATGCATAGTTGCCCGTTTGCAACTGGGCAAAAATCTCCAGAGAAAAAGTGGAAAACGTGGTCATGCCGCCGCATAAACCCGTGGTGATCAGCAGCCGCCAGGTGGGATCCAGATGCGGCTGGCGAGTAAAGAATGCCAGTGCGCCGCCAATAATCAGCCCACCGAGTAAATTTACCAGCAGCGTGCCAGGTGGCAGGTTGGGAAACAGCGTATTTAAACGAATCGCGAGCAGCCAGCGGATCACGCAGCCTGCGGAACCACCGATGATTACAGCAAATAAAGGCTTCAGCATGTTTTTCCTCATCAACGAAAGTACGAGGCATGCGGGGAGAGACAAAAGAAAAACGCCCGACATGCCTCCATTACAGAGACATACCAGGCGTCATCAGCTTCTCAGGGAAGCGGTTGGGTCAGGTGGAACGCCATCACCCGAACGCGCATTGTTGACGATTTGGTACGTTCAGGCAAGTTACAGTAACCCTAAATGTTCAACCAAAATTGAGCTGCCGATACAGATAAGCACAACACCGCCGAGCACTTCCGCCCATTTACCGATTGCCGCGCCAAGGAAACGCCCCAGCAGCATACCGGTCGTCGCCATGATGGTGGTCGCAAGGCCAATCATCAGCGCCGTCGCCACAATGTTCACATTAAGAAACGCCAGGCCGACACCAACGGCCATCGCATCAAGGCTGGTAGCAACAGCGGTGGTGACCAGCAACCAGAAACCGTGGCGACGCGGCGCTTCGGTTTCTTCATCAGCAGTTTTACTCAGACCTTCTTTCATCATGCGCACGCCAAGCACAAACAGCAGTGCAAAGGCTATCCAGTGATCCCACTGAATGATGTACTGGCTGGCGGCTAAACCCGCGGCCCAACCAATAATCGGGGTGATGGCTTCAACAACACCAAAAATCAACCCGGTGCGTAGCGCTTCGCTCACTGGTGGGCGTTTTAACATCGCCCCTTTACCGATAGCGGCGGCAAAAGCATCCATCGACATGCCGAAGGCAAGAATCGTCATTGCGTAAAAACTCATTGCAGCCCCTTAAACGCCCTTGTATGAGGGCAAAAACGCAGATACTGCGAAAAGAGCGGCAAGGATGCCACAGCCAAACCAAAAACACAAAAATTACTTATTAATCATCAACATATAGATATTGCTATGTTTCATAGCTGTGGCTATATTGCCCATTAATTCCTCCCAGCAGGTTGGAAAGGCGCGGACAATCTGGCGTTTATTTTTGTTATATTATAACATTTCATTTCGTAACAAATGATAACCAGGGAGCGCAATATGATCATGAAGAAATCGGCCTTTGTAATTGGAATGAGCGTGCTGCTAATGAGCGTGCAGACGTTAGCGCATGACCACCACCACGGCAAACCGCTTACAGACGTGGAGCGTAAAGCCAGCGAAGGCATATTTGATAATAAGGACGTGAAAGACCGGGCGTTGTCCGATTGGGAAGGGATCTGGCAATCTGTGAACCCGTATCTGCTCAGCGGTGAGCTTGATCCGGTGCTGGAGAAAAAAGCAAAACAAGGCGGTAAAAGTGTTGAAGAGTATCGTGCTTATTACCAAAAAGGCTACGCCACTGATGTCGAGATGATTGGCATAGAAAACAATGTGATGGAGTTTCACGTTGGCAAAACGGTCAATTCCTGCCGTTATGATTACGTGGGTTATAAAATCCTGACCTACACCTCCGGGAAAAAAGGCGTGCGTTATCTGTTTGAATGCAAAGACGCACACGCAAAAGCGCCGAAATATGTGCAGTTCAGCGACCATATTATTGCCCCGCGCCAGTCGCAACATTTCCATATTTTTATGGGCAACGAATCGCAAGAAGCGCTGCTAAAAGAGATGGATAACTGGCCGACATATTACCCGTACAACATGACCAAAGCGCAGATTGTCGACGAGATGCTGCATCACTGATGGTGGCACCGCGGGCGATCTATCCTCTCGCCCGCGTACGGCAATGAGCACTTTAACGCACTGTCAGCCATTCTCTTAACCGGCATTCGGTTACTTCTGGCTGACTTTCAACGCTTCCAGTGCATACTCCTGATCAAGATTTTCGCCCAAGCACCACCGACGCCAATCACCTCATTACCCGCTTTAACCACGCAAACTGCGCGCACCGTTAATTTCGGACATGAAAAGGATGGCGCCAGGTTGACCATTTATGGCGAGCGGTTTTCGTCGGTTGTGCTGATTTCCCATGGCGCAAAAGCCCATCTGAAGATCATCAGCGGCAGGAACCGCGATAAAGGTGTGTTTGATTTCACTACTGAGGTATTGCCGGTAACGGCGAGCCATGACGAAATTTCGCTGCGTATTGCAGTCGATGGTGACGGAAACCACCGCATTGACTGGTCAGAAAATGGCAACAACTGGCAATTTGTCACCCCGGATTCTACCGCCTCAGCGGGAAAATGGATCGGCGCAAAAGCGTGGGGTTTACGCCATCTCCTCAGCGGATCATGCACTCAGAGCCGTGGCAATTTACCCGCGCGATTTGATACGACGGGTGATGGCAAAGCATCAGACGTTTAAGGCCGTAATGCCATGCCATTACCCTTTGATTAATACCGGCCACAATCGCAGCGTCGTGTCGATAATCTGCTGCAGATTATCCAAACTGACGCCTTCACGCGCACTGACCGACATTCCATGGATGATGCAGCTTAAAAAAAGTGCGGTGGTTTGCACATTTGTTTGCGCCGGGATTTCACCACGTAACTGGCGTTGCAGCAAAAAGGCCAGCAGCGTTTGCTCTTGCGCCGTTTGCCGCTCCCGAATGGTGTCGGCTATCGGTTCCGATAAAGCAGAAACCGTGGCAGAAGTATTGATTAACAAGCAGCCTGCAGGGGTATCGCTACCGGCAAAGCAGTTGGCTAACGCTTGCAGATAATCGCGCAGCGCCTGCTCAACCGTTTTCTCCTCGCAGAAAAGCACCGCCCGATGTTTGGCGGAAAATCGTGCCATATAGCGATCAAGCACGGCTCTGAACAACCCCTCTTTATTTTTAAATTCCGCATACAGCGTCGGTGCTTTTGCGCCGGTGGCTTCAACCAAGTCTGCCAGCGATGTGGCTTCATAACCATGTTGCCAGAACAGCATCATCGCTTTATCCAGCATGGCGTCCCGGTCAAAAATTTTTGGTCGTCCACGGCCTTTTCTCGTACAGCATGTGACGTCGGTAACCATTGTTCCCCCCTTTTTCACATCAATTTAATTAATAATCATTATAAAAACATTACAAAGCGGCTGGCCAGCGGAAATTTTTCGAAAACAAATTCCATCTAAGATATTGAATAATAATTAATTTAAAATTATTTAAACGATCATTATAAAAATAGTATTGACGAGTGACGCAGATCACACTTATCATTTACCTATCGATCGTTAAGTTAATACTTACGACCTCACACTAATCCAGATTCAGAAGGCAAAAGTTATGAAAACCATCAAATCCTTGCTCGCCGTCGCCGTACTTAGCTCCCTCTCTTTCGCCAGCGTTGCCGCCGTTGAAGTGCAATCTACTCCGGCTGACCAGCAAAAAGTGGGTGTAATTTCTGCCAATGCCGGCACCAATCTCTCCTCCTTGCAAAGCGAACTGGCGCAGAAAGCCGATGAAATGGGCGCGAAATCGTTCCGCATTACTTCCGTGACCGGCCCGAACACCCTGCACGGCACCGCGGTGATTTACAAATAAGCTCTGCCGTACAAAACCGGCATTCACAACAGATGTTGAATCGGGCGTTATCGCCCAGCACAAATAAAAATTTAAGGAATACCATTATGAAAACCATCAATTCACTTGCTGTCGCTACTGTGCTTTCCGTCCTGTCATTTGGTGCTTTCGCCCAGAGCGTAACCGCCACTGCTTCTACGCTTGACGAAGCGGAATCCTTAATTGCCGCCAAAGCACAACAGGCTGGCGCTTCATATAAAATCATTGAAGCCAACACCAATAATAATGTTCATATGACGGCTGAACTGACCAAATAAGTATGCTGCCGAACAATACTCTCTAAGCGCCTGCGGGCGCTTTTTTTATGGGTAAAACGGTATTTTCCATAGCGTGAATATCAGGAAGATAATATCTGGACGTCGACTCACCTCAATAGCAGTATATTTTTGGTTTGTACGGGGCATTAATTTCCATAATATTTATCACACCCCGATTAAATTACTGAATGGGATTGCGTGGATCGACTCTCAAATGTGTATCACCGTTAGTATTCATATTGGCGTAATTAGCCGCAATCAATGCCAGACCTCTGTAATCGGCAATACTATCAGCTCTGGAAGATACGAGGGCCGCACTTGACTTCCATAGGAGATTCACGCGGTTACTTTTCAGATATACCTTAGCATCGTATGAATTGAGTGCTACCGCTGTTCCGTATGATGTATCGGTTACTGTTGTGTCATATGCTCCGGTAATTCCATATGTCGGCGTGTAGACCGTCGTTGCACTGCCTGTAGTGTTTGACGTTAAGTTACCGCCACCGAGATAGTTATATGTGGTATTGGCATTCCCGTATGTTGTAGCTGAACTAATACCGGTCTGACCATAGATCGGAACAGTAACATTACGTGTGCTGGCCACTGCCCCGCTTCTTGCAAATCCTAATAATATTCCCTGATCTGCTTTTTCCGGCTCGTTAACTTGTACATATCCCTGACGTGTCAGCGATGCAGAAACTGCGGCGGCGATTTGATTGTATTCAATCTGGTTAGCGTCATAGAGCGCTTTACTGGCTGGCAAGATGATGAAGCGCTTCCCTACACTCTGGCCTGAGGATAGCGCATTTACCGTTACGAGTGGTTGTTGAGCGCATCCACTTAAAATCGAAATAGACAATACAGCTATAAGTTTTCTCATCACGGTCATCCCTATCAATAAAATGGCGATAAATTCAACATGCATACCTGATGTTATGAACCGACCATTAATATACACGCCGCGTATATTATTTGCGCGCACCATGTATAGGATTTTTGAAATGCAAAATATATCTTTGTCGGGAGAAGATGAGTTATTTCCGATCTACTTCCTGCCAGCGTTAAGAGATACAAGGCACTGGATTAATTAATCCAGCCTGCTGTTATTTTCATAAATGGAACATCGACAATGAAGCTGCAGGTATAATGTGACTCTATGTCGCGTTACGCTTTGAAGGCTCAACACGGAAAATGCCTATTTGGGGCAATAGCAAAGCACTTAAGCATAACATATTGATTATAAAATAAAAAAATAGTACCGATAAAGGCCGCCTCCATCAGCGAGCTTATAGCTCTTCTCTTGTCTTTTAGCAGCTTCAACCTTGCGGGCGTTAAGCATCATTGGGGGCACATTTCCTAGACCGAACAGTAGATGCCCCCGATTGCGCCCCCAACAGCATGTTGATTTCAATAGACAGGGGTTGACTTCAAACGACTGAAAACAACGCAAATACTATGTTTTAAAAGAGTTTTATTGAGGTGGATTGACTTGAGAAAACTAGGGGGTGGTGCGATAATAGGAACCAACAAAAAGACGCATCTTGCTGATTTTAAAATAAAATTTTTTATCGAAGAATAAAACTATACACATCACTATACACATTGGCTTTAGCGTTCATTTTTCGCACAAGAAAAAACCACGAAAAAAACTTTTTTTACGGAAAACTGTTCAGACTGTTCACTCGGTATTATTTTTCATTTATTTCAGTCATATACAAGGTGAGCAGTCCGTGAACAGTGAACACTTTACTGTTCACTTTTGCTGTTTTTGTAGAAAATGAAGAATGAGAGCAAAGCCACGATCTGAAGAAGTAAATTCTAGTGAAGCATATTAATCAAGAGTAGCCATCTTAATTATTTCAGAATTGTCACCTGTTTTAATTGTTAATTTGTAAGTCAAGCTTTGCCCTCCTGATGTTTTGGTAAACATAGTTCCTCCGCCTTCATATTGCGTAAGCTGAACCTTGTTGCCAAGAAAATCGATGCCATGTGAAAAATAGCAGTATTCAATATTATTAATAGATATAGGCTCACTTACAAATAAACCAGGCCTGCTGAAGCACGAAGAAATCCTTTCTTCATAATGAACCGGGATGTTGATGGATAATTCTCTTTGGATGACTGAGTGTCCTTCGATAGTTACTGGAGTGTGTAATGTATCGATGGTATCTTTGTCTGAAACGTTAATCATTTGAGGGTAGTAAATAATTCCCTTATCATTTTTTACAAGTTCAATTTTTATTTTTTTTATTGTGACGGTTCTATTCATATTATTCGATACTTCAAGCATGATTGACGCAGGCCCAGCTAATTTTTTATTTGCGCCAAATATTCCTTCAGGAAGGTATTTGTTATCTTTTAATTCAAATTTGGCATTGGGGTTTAAACTTGCTGTAACCACTAGGTCAAGTTCATCCTTTTCGGGTTTAAGTTGCGTATATGTGCTAAACGCAGCGAGTAATAGTCCCAAAAGTGCTATTACGGTATTAAAATTTTCATGTTTCATTTTATCTTAAATTTCATTGGTGATTTTATTGCACAGATCATCACATTTTAACCTATGGATAACAAGTAAAAGACCGGCAAAACCGGTCTGAGGTAGGTTATTTAATTGCAGGCTCATCGCACTTCGGCAGCCAGTCGGCGTTGCTTTCGTCCCTGAGTGCCAGATTCGTCTGCATCCCCTGATTCGTTCGCCGCTTGCCGTAATTCAGTCCGTACTCTTTCAGCATTGACGACAGCCCTTTGCCGAACATGGTGAGGCTGAGCGTGTTCTTGTAGCCGTGCGCCTCCATATAGACCAGATAGGCGTGATACAGATACAGGCGCGGCTGTCGCGGGACAATATTCGCATTCCCCATATACATCCCCTCTGGCTCGGGCAGCGCCTCAAGGTAGCCGCAAAAGTCGAACGCCGGGTCAGCGTCGCGCTTGATGCTGAGTGCCTCGTCGGAGTTCTGCTGCGACTGGAGCAATGTGCGGGCAGTCATCGGATCGCTGAACTGCTGCATAAGCTGGCGCACAATGACGGCCAGCTCGCGGGCGATTTTGTCCTTAAGATGCGGGTCGCGCTCCTCCGGGGCAATCTGTTCCGGGAAGTGCAGGATAACCCGCCGGCGCGACACGCCGCCACTGCGGTCGGTAAAGCGCATCGGGTTGTTGTTAACGGCCAGAATCACCGCCGGGATATGTGTTGAATACGCATCACGGTATTTCGGGTCAACCGATACCGCATCGCCGCCGGTGATGGCCTTGAGCCCCGCGCCGTCCCCGCTCCATTTCTCCTGGTCAGGCAGACGAATCAGCGAAAAGCCAATCAGCGCAGCACGCTCGCGCGGCGATTCCAGCGTCTCGATGGTTGCGGAGGTGGCGTTATCTTCCCCGGCCAGAAGGGTGGCAATTTCGGCCAGAATACTTTTCCCGCTCCCGCCTGGTCCTGTCACTTCGAGAAAGAGCTGCCAGTCATAACGGTTCGCCAGCACCATAAACAGCGCGGCGAGAATAACGTCGCGTTTGTCAGCGCGACCACCGGCGGCGCGGTCGAGCCAGCACCAGAAATGCGGGGCATGGGTTTCGAGTGTTTCGCCCGCCACCGGCGGGGTGAAATCCACCTCGCACAGGGTGCGCAGCCAGTGGGATTTATGATGCGGGCTGAACGTGCCGCTGGCCGTATCGAGCACGCCGTTACGAAAGCCAATCAGACGCCGTGCCGGAGCGCCCTGTTGCGGAACAATCAGTTTCAGTGTCTCCACCACCGACGCAATTTTGCCTGACGAGAAGGGCGCGCGCAGGCGCTGAAAGAGTGCGGCCACATCGCGGGAGAAGTCAGCCGGGGAAATCACTTTCCAGGCTCCGGCTTCATAGCGGGAAAGAAGCTGACCGTTTGTATCCACGGCCAGCGCTTCGCCGTAGTGCTCATACACGCGCATCGCCTTCTCACTGGTGCTCATGGCGGTAAATTCCGCCTCGCTCATGGTGTCGAACGGGCTGGCGACCGGCGGCTTAATGGCATCGTAAATCGCCCGGCGCGTGGCGTCCTCGCCCTGCTGCATAAACGCATCATTCCAGTCACCGAACACCGGCGGCAGGGCAACAACTCCCTCGCATGCTTTTGCGGCCGCAGCGGCTTTTGTCTGGCCGTCACCGTTCAGGTCACGGTCAGCCGCGAGGACAATCTGACAGCCCGGATGCTGGCTGCGGGTAAGGCTCGCCAGAGAAAGGAGGTTCACGGACGACAGCGCCACCATCACGGTTTCGCCGGTCAGGTGATGCACGGTCAGCGCCGTGGCGTAACCTTCGGCTATCCACAGACGTTTCCCCGCCTGTTTTTCACCGTTAATAAGGTGGCAGGCTCCCTTCACCTGGCCGCCTTTCAGGGTGCGTTTGTCGCCTTCCGCGTTAATGAGCTGGAGGTTAACCAGCGCGCCGGTGTCGTCATTGAGCGGGACAATCACATCCCCGGCGCGGTACATCACGCCGCCGGTTTTGTGCGTAGTGGTCAGCGTCAGGCATTCCAGAGCAGGAAAGCCCTTACCGGTCAGGTAGGCGTTACCGGTGGCTGAACGGCTTTTCGCCAGCAGACTGGCCGCCAGCGCGGCGGCCTCCCTGCGGCTGGCTTCAGTTTCTGCCGTATCAGCAGCAATCACCTCCGGGGCAACCGGCGGCAGGCTGCCCGTCACGGCGTTCACGCGGTCGGCGGCTTCGCTGACCGTCACGCCCAGCGCCTTTTCAACCAGACTCAGGCCGTCACCCGCGCCGCACTGGTTGCAGAACCACGTTCCGCGCCCCTCTTTATCGTCAAAGCGGAAGCGGTCAGAGCCGCCGCACACCGGGCAGGGCTGATGCCGGTTTTTCATCACTTTTACGCCCAGCGCCGGGAGAATACGCGGCCAGTGGCCGCACGCCTGTGTCACGGTTTCCGTTACGTTCATTTTCATTATTTTCCTCAGTGCACGACCGGCGCGGTGATATGGCGGGCGCATAACTCTTCCATCACGGCCAGGCCGAGAAAGGAGAGCGATGGCGCGGTTTTGAGCGGTGCGGCATTCATTAAATCTTCCAGCAGCGCACAGGCAATCTGGCGGCCTTTCTCCTCGCCGTGCTGGTGCAGATAAAACCCTTCCAGCTCGGCGGCGATGGCGGATTCCAGCGCATCGAGTGTCAGATGCGGGTAACGGTGCTGGCGCTGACACAGGGTCAGCCAGGCACAGGCCACGGCGCGGCGGTAAAGTGCGGCGCGCAGGGCGGGCGGTAACGGCTGTTTCATACCTTTTCCTCCCCGTCGAGCCAGCGCCGGTTGCAGCGTTCGATCACGGCATCGAGTTGATCCGTCATCAGGTAAATCAGGGAAATGAGTTGCAGACGCTCAGCCGGATCGCGGCGGAGGGTCACATTGTCCTGTTCCGCTGCCAGCTCGCTGACCAGGTGGCCGATATTGCGCAGGTGCTCAAGATACCGGAGATCGTCAAGGGTAAGGATGGAGTGGTTCATGCGTGCACCTCCGCCACCGGCAGACGACCGGCGAACGAGAGGACATACTCGCGAACGAGGGAGCGGCGTGCGGCACGTTCATCGGCGGCAATGGTACGCAGCATACAGACACGCGGTTTACGTACGGAACGGCGAACGGCAGCGAAAATAAAGATAAATTGCGGGTGAGACAGGGTGAGGGTCGTAGCCATGATGGCAACCTCCATTGAGTAGTGATTAACACCACCGCCGGAGCTGCAAATCTCATGGGCGGTGGCTCGAACAGGGTTTGCAGTACCGGCCTCAATGGCTACCGGCCAGCCCGAAGGCTGCCCCGCCCGAACCACCATTATCTGACATGAACCACGGTGTAAGCACCACAGCCCAAATAACAGGTGTGTCTGAGCAACGACATAAAAAAAGACGCATGGCGCGTCCGGTGTCGCCATTGAGTTAAACGGGCTGCAAATCCCGGCTGCCGATTTTGCGGCAGCGGGAAAACTATACCTGGAAACGCCGACAGGAAGCAAGCCAGAAAAAGGGACGTTTTGCTGACCGGGCAACATCATGCATCGCAGCCCCGGTTACGCGCCGCGATGCGAGCGCTCATCCAGGCAGTGATTTCACTGTGCGCCCACGCCACGTTTTTTCCGCCGAGAGAGATTTGTTTCGGGAAAGCCTCCCGGCTGATGAGGTCGTAAATGGTAGAGCGGGACAGGCCGCATAAATGCATCACTTCCGGCAGACGTAAAAAGCGCTCCTGAATAACGTCAGAAACCGGTATTAACGGCGCGGCAGGGGCAGAAGACGGGGAAGAAAAAGCGTTGTGCATCGGGCTACCTCATAATGTCCATACGGTGCCGGTCGTGTCTTTCCGGCTTCGGGTAGCGCTCTATTTTGTGAATATTTTCAGCCAAGGCAACAAGTGATTTTATGTCATCCGGAGGCTTAACAAATGGTTAACAATGGGCTGGCAAACCGTGGCAATCTCTGACAATTGTTGGCAATCCTTGATAATCCTTTGGCAAATCAATAATTCCATTTCCTTCCTGTCTTTATATTTTTTATCGTAAATCGGTCTAAGGTTGCTGACAGGGACTTATTACGGCCGGTGAACAGTAGTGAACAGTAGGTGAACACTTAATTCCTTAACTGTTCACCATTTAACTTACTGTATTGCTTATTCTTTTATTTCTCAGTGAACAGAGTGAAGAGTTAAATACAGAAAAACAAATAGAAAGAAGGGTTTTCTGAGACCTCTTTCTGGCGAGCCGGTTTTTCAGCGACTTTCTGTGCCATCCCGGCCACAACTGCAACCGGTCGTTTCGTTGTGCAGGGCGCGGCAGAATGCACTTACATTGACAACACAGAGAGCCCCGACATGAAAACTGAACTGATTACCGCCGTCATGAAAACCCTCGGCAGCACCCAGGACGCGAAAACCCGCACCGCTATCGACAGCGCCCTCGATGCCATGAATAAAAAGGCCAGCGAAGAGAGTGTGGTCGCTGTAAATCGTGCCGTAGAGACGTTCACTCAGGCAAAAGCCGCCCACACCGGCAATATGATGAAGCTGAACGATATCGGCGCGGCCATCACCCGCAGCGAAAAGGAACGAGAGAACGCCCTGACAGAAAGTGCCGAAGCGGAACAGAGCTGGCGCGAGCGTTTTCGTACCCTGCGCGGCGAAATGACACCGGAGCTGAAAGCTGAACACGGCAGACGCATTGCCGGTCGCGAGCTGGCGGAGGAGTTCACCGCCCTGATTGCGGAGCTGGAAACCGATAAATCCCGCGCCATGCTGGCCGCCTGCGCCTCCGGTGAAAAGTACGTGGAAGCACACCGGACAGCATTTGGCCTGTACGCTCAGAGCGAATGGGCTGACGCCATGAAGACCATCAGCCCGGCGCTGGTCAGGGCATTCGCGCTGCGTCTGCGTGCACTGGAAATGCAGCAGACGGAACGCCCGCTCAATACCCTGATTCAGGAGCTCGGCGGCCATGTTTCCGTTCAGGCCGGGTTTTACACCTTTGATATGGACAGGGAGCCGGTGCTCTCACAGCTCGGTATGCACCGCCCGCCGCTGACCGGCGTGGACATGGCGTTGTATAAAAGCCCGGTGAAGCGAACACTGCTCGCCACACGACTGGCCGAAATGAGAAAGCAGGCGGAGGACTGAGCCATGTTTCACTGTCCGTTCTGCAGACAACCCGCGCACGCGCGCACCAGTCGCTATCTGACGGAAAATCTCAAACAGCGCTATCACCAGTGCACCAGTATTGAATGCTCGGCCACGTTCCGCACCACAGAGACACTCGACGGCGTGATACGCAGACCGGCCATGCCGGAAAATGAGGTTTTGCAGGCAGATATCCAGCCGCAATAATTCCCCGAAAATTGCCCTATTTATGTGCACCGGTACTCGCTACCGGCTGCACTCTCAGCACCCCGAAAAAACGCAAAAATCCCGTTATTTTTTCGAAAAATACCCTGCATGCATCAGGTGCATTTAATTGCATTTTTTTCTCTGTCCGCTTGAACCACGACCGCGCCAGTACTGGCGCGGCCTGAGCCCGATCATGCAACTGCATTTAAACCGCCCTGCAAAGCGGGCAGGCGAGGCGGGGAAAGCACTGCGCGCCAGCAATAAAGTATTTATTTATTTTCGCGCCTTAGTTAGATGGTGGAAATGTTAGCTTGCGTTGGCTAATCATGCTCACCTCGGCTTTGGTGAGGCAATGTATACACTAATAAGATCTGGGAGGTATGAGTGTGCGCTAATTGAAATTTCAGCACATAAAGATGTAACAGCGATACAATGAATGGAGGCTAAGGAAAGGGCCGCAAAGCGGCCCACCTTAGCTTCAACGTATAGTGTGTCTGATTAGCAGCAGAGATCAAACTTATCGCGAACGTTTGACCTCGTTTGTTTCAAAAGCCAATGCAGTAAGCATTGTAATTCATTGATTTTTGAAATTATCAAAAATCAACTTCGCAGTTAAAGCCTTAAAATGCTACAACTATTCATAAGGTGTTCGCAACTCTTTTCTGTAAAGAATCTGCTCAAGATTTTTATTTCCTAACCAGTTAAAAAACACTACCTTACCTCTAAAAAAATCAACAACCTGCTGTATTTCAGCATTTGTCTTTGCTTTTTTTACAGAAGGGAAAAAAGCTCTATAAGCTTTTATTTTATATTTATCATCAAGTACAGGACAGGTCAAAACATCGGATATTAATAGTGTCATCTCACAATGGCTTTTGTTATTGGCATTGCCTTTGAATTTATCCAATATAATATCCTTAATCCTATCAAGAAGAATTGCGCAATCACTCCGTCCATGAATGTAGTACAGGAAACTACAAATTATAAAGTAACTTACCCCCTCAGAGTCATTTTTTCTTGAATCAATAAAATCAATCAAGTAACTTTGATCGAAATAATATTCACCGCCAAGTTCCTTTAAGGCAATGAGGATATTAGAAAACTCAACATAACCACCGTCGGAATAACTCAGAACATTTTTCAAAGACAGTGTAACTTCGTCCAAGAGATTCTTTTTTAACACTTCCTTTATATCATCCTGAAATCGCTCGGCAAACGAATTAACCTCTAATATGATTTGACAAGCTATATATGTCGGCCTAACTCTATTATCCATGGAATAAACAAAAAAAATCACCTCTAATTGCAAGGATATGAATCTAATCAACTTGAGATATCTCTTCTCATCATATGAATACAAAGAAAGTATTTTCAAGAGTGAAAATAGTTTTCTCTTTAACGCCATTAGGAGATAGCTTGAAACCTGATCAAAAGTAACTTTATTTCTTCTAACAACCACTTTAATAGACTTTATAATTTCCCCTGCCCGTCCAAACCTTTTCTTTTTTTTATCAAGTAAGAATAGATCATTTATTTTATTTAGTTCATCTTCTGAGAGATTCTTAGATATCAAGCTATTAACTTCATCTTTTGATTCGACATCTACAATATCATTAAATATGTCGTCAATAACTTGCTTCAATTCGTATTTAGCTATTGTTAACCCTGTTATAAACGGGCGTATAGTAGTTTCTTTTTTTGATTCATTTAAATAAAGCTTGTAATACTCTAACTCAGCAGAAAGTACCATTTCAATTTTTGAGATATGAGTCTCATCAGAAACAAATATAAAATAATCATCAACATATCTTTTAATGACGTAATCGTTATGAAAATCAAGCTTAAACAACTTACTTAACTTGTCGATAATGTTTAAATCAATTCTTTGCAGAATAATTTCCGCATAAATCCTTGATACTTCGGGGCCGATCAATATCCCATTAGTTTCCCCATGATTAAAATCTCTAAATAGCTTATCAAGAGCACCTTCAAAATGAGTACTGTCTATATTTTCTTTAGCATACCTTTTATTTTTAACAGCCCAAGCCAAGCTATGAGTATAAATGTGCGAAAAGCATTTAGAGATATCAAACTTCACCATATATTCGTATTTCCTTTCAAGACGGTGAAATTCAAAAGACTCATAAAACTTATAAAGAAAAGGATATTTTTTATAAGAAAAATATGATGAAGCTGTCTGACTTTGCAAATCAAAACCGTCAATAACTAAATCAACTCCTCCATCTTTTAATTCAACTCTATCTTTTAAAAAATCTTTTTCATAATAGTAAGTACCGATCTTATTGGGATATCTTAGAGAAATGTCACTTCTGGAACATAAATGGATAATAAGATGCTCATATTGCTTATAAAACTGGCATATTTTGAGTTGATGCGCTGGATGTATAATAGCCAAACTACGAAAACTCGCCTGCCCTTTCTTTATCTTATATATATATGGAACCGTAGATTTAAGACTTCCTACCAAAAATAAATCCTTAAATTCGGATGGCAAATCATCCCTATTTATAATATTGTAAAAATCTTCATTAGAAAAAAGAATAGGGACCTCATAAGGCAATACATCCGTTAATAACACCCTATCATAATCACCTTTTTTTATTTTTATTTTCATTTACCAGCACCTCCTTATGTCATTTATCTCTTTAAAAGTAAAACTAACTTTTCTCCTATTGTTAAACCCGCTTAAAAAAGAATATTTCCTTAATGTTTTTAATAACTCTTTATCACCTTTGGTTATTAATTGATTACCTAGACTGCCACGACAAGAAAATAACATCTTATTTTTAAACAGATCTAACACTTTAAGTTGCTCATGCGACCTGATATGTAAATAATTATAGTATACGCCACTATACAGTGCCGAACTTTCTTCATCAGAAACTTTTTTCGCTTTTTCAAGAATTACATTTGAAGTAAGAAATTTAATTCTTTTCTCCAGTAGAGTGAAATTATTTGTATTACAATAATCTTTTAAAGAGAGTACTATTTTTCTTTTTAATTTAAGGATTTTCTTTTTTGATATTGTAACTTTAACATCTCTCTTTTCAGAACTTTTTACTTTTCCGTTTCTTACACAAAAACAATACCCTAAATAGTTAAACTCATTTGCCATTATCCCTTTATCATCACTGTGAATATTTATTTCACGACATTTTGCAATATTAAACTCTAAATCATCCGGCAAGAAACATTTAAAGAAAGTTTGAAAGTCTATTATTTTTTCACAAGTGAAAATAATAATATCATCTACATAGCGAGCATAGTAGAAAACACTGTTTGTACGTTTAACCTTATCATCAAAATCTTCAAGATAAAGTTCAGCCATAGTTGCACTTAAACCAATGCCTCTTGGAAGACCTCTTTCTAAAGATACGTGAGGCAATTCAAAAAAACGTTTTATTAATTTTTTTGTTTTGTATGAAACAATGGGGGATTTTAATAATTTCTCTATAACTTTATTTCGGTTAATACTTTCATAAAAATCTTTAATGTCTAGCTTATATACAAAAAAAGGTATAGGCTCTTCAAGCATGCATATCACATGCCTTACAATATCATTCCTATCTGATTGTCTGACACCATAAATTCTTTTCAAATTATCATTAGCTTTCCTCAAAGCTAAGATATCTTTGAATTCATTTGGAATTAGAACTCGCTTATTATTTATCTTTGCAAAGGAAATTCTTCCAAACGAGAAACCTTCATCATTTATTATTTTTGACAACCTCATCATTTCGCTTTCATAATCTTCCCTATTAATATTCCTGAGGAATTTCTTAGGATCTTCTTTATATAAAAGCCTCATAAGATTTCTTGCAGAGAATGTTTGATCCAGCATTTTTCATCCTAATATCTTGTCTGCGTACCAATTTAGCATTTCTTTACGGTTGCAATAGTAATCAGCATGATTATAGACACCTCGAATTTTATTCTTATCGCTGTGAGCAAGTTGCATTTCAATCCATGTAGACTCAAACCCATATTCATGCAAAATCGTTGACATCGTATGCCTAAAACCATGTCCAGTCACTTTTCCTCCATACCCAATACGCTTGATCAACTGGTTGATGCTAGCCTCACTCATAGGCTTGTTCGGATTGTTACGTCCAGGAAAAACGTACTTATAGTTCCCAGACAGGATCTTTAGCTCATTAAGTAAATCTAACGCTTGAGTTGATAATGGCACAAGATGTGGCCTGCGCATTTTCATCCTTTCAGTAGGGATTTCCCAAATAGCGTTACCCAGATCAAATTCTGACCACAAAGCCGCACGTAATTCGATGGTTCTTACACCGGTGATCATCAGTAATTTCGTAGCAATCTGGACAAGCCGACTCCCTGTGTAACTGTCCAAAGCACGCAGAAAATCAGGTATCTCATCAGCTTTGAGAAAGGGGAAATGATTGGATTGATGCACTTCAAGGGCGCTGGATAGTTCAGACGCAGGATTAAACTCAGCTCTACCTGTGGCGATAGCATAGCGGAAAACCTCAGAACAGCGCTGCCGTACCTTTCGCATCTTTTCTAGAGCGCCCCGTTTTTCAATTTTACGCAGCACATTAAGCAGTTCTAAGGGTTTAATCTCACCGACTGGCCTTGCACCTACATACGGAAAAATATCGTTCTGAAACGCTTCCATAATGTCCGAGGCATATCCTGGCGACCATTTGGTTGACTTCATTTGATGCCACTCTTTGGCTATCTTTTCGAAAGCATTCTCAGACTCGGTTTGCAACGCGAGCTTTTGCTCTTTTCGAATCTCACTAGGGTTTTTTCCTTCCGCGACCAGTTTCCGAGCTTCGTCACGACGTGAACGTGCATCGGCAAGTGTGATCGTTGGATAAACACCAAGCGAGATCATTTTGGGTTTACCGGCAAAGCGATAGCGGAACCGCCAGCTTTTGCTTCCGTTTGGTTCAATAAGCAATGACAGCCCCAGGCCATCTCCCAATGTATAGGCTTTAGCTTCAGGTTTGGCGCGGCGAATCTGCATATCGTTTAAAGGCATGTGTATAGGAATCCAGGACCGAACAGGAACATATACACAATCCTATACACATTCAGTACCGGATTCTACTGGATGGTTATGGACTAACACGGATTAAAGATGCAGTAAAAACGTTATAAATCAGAGAGGTTATGGATGGTCACGGACGTTTGAGGAAGTTGGGGTGGTGCCGATAATAGGAGTCGAACCTACGACCTTCGCATTACGAATGCGCTGCTCTACCAACTGAGCTATATCGGCCCTGCGATGCGTTCACGAGCGTGAATCACGGTGTAGAAGGTTAAAACTAAGCGGGTGATGCGTCAATGCCCTTGGGAATCAAACGGCTACTTTTGCATCACCCTTTTTCAATTAAGCACGAATCGTGTCGTCGCCGAAACCAATCCACTTATAGGTCGTCAATGCTTCCAGCCCCATCGGGCCGCGCGCATGCAACTTCTGCGTGCTAACCGCCACCTCCGCACCCAGGCCAAACTGTCCGCCGTCGGTAAAACGTGTAGAGGCATTCACATATACCGCAGAGGAGTCCACTTCATTGATAAAGCGGTCTGCATTGCGCAGTGTACGCGTGAGGATGGCATCAGAGTGCTGAGTACCGTGCTGGCGAATATGATCGATGGCCTCATCCAGACCCGCCACGATTTTCACGTTCAGATCCAGCGATAAAAACTCGTCGTCGTACTGCTCCACCTTCACCGCTTCCACTTTCGCCGGGCCGTTTTTCAGCAGTGCCATTGCCTGCTCATCCGCATGCAGTGTCACGCCACTTTCCGCCATCTGCTTGTTCAACGCAGGCAGGAACTGCTGCGCGATAGCCTGATGTACCAGCAGAGTTTCCACCGTGTTGCAGGTACTGGGACGTTGGGTTTTCGCGTTAACGATGATTTTTAACGCCGGATCGATTTCCGCAGATTCATCGACCACTATATGACATACGCCGATACCACCGGTGATCACCGGGATGGTCGACTGCTCGCGGCACAGCTTATGTAAACCAGCACCACCGCGCGGAATCAACATGTCGATGTATTTATCCATGCGCAGCATTTCATTCACCAGCGCGCGGTCCGGGCTTTCGATAGCCTGTACCGCACCGGCCGGTAAGCCGCACTCTTCCAGCGCCTGCTGGATAACTTTTACAGTGGCGGCATTGGTACGCCAGGTCTCTTTACCACCGCGCAGGATCGCGGCGTTACCGGTTTTCAGGCACAAAGAGGCGACATCCACAGTGACATTAGGGCGCGCTTCATAAATCACACCAATCACGCCCAGCGGCACGCGGCGGCGCTCAATGCGCAGCCCACTGTCCAACAGACCACCATCAATCACCTGTCCGACCGGGTCCGCCAGTTTGCAGACCTGGCGCACATCGTTGGCGATCGCGGTTAAGCGCACCGGGTTGAGCGCCAGACGGTCAAGCATCGCATCGCTCAGCCCGTTGCGGCGCGCTTCCAGCAGATCCTGTTCGTTCGCGAGCAGGATCTCTTCCGCCTGCGCTTCGAGATAATCAGCGATTTTTTCCAGCACGCGGTTTTTCTCGCGGCTGGAGAGCAATGCCAGCTTGTATGATGCTGCTTTGGCAGCGATGCCCATTTGTTCCAGCATACTTCTGCTCCTTAACGGGTAATCATGTCGTCGCGGTGCACCGCGACAGGGCCGTATTCGTAGCCCAGAATGGCGTCAATCTGCTGCGAGTGTTGCCCGGCAATGCGACGCAACGCATCGCTGTTATAACGGCTTACACCGTGAGCGATATCGCGGCCTTGCAGATTACGAATGCGGATCACTTCACCACGAGAGAAGTTGCCTGTCACGCTTTTAATGCCTTTGGGCAGCAAGGAGCTGCCACGTTCCAGAATGGCCGCTGTCGCACCTTCATCAACGGTGATTTCACCGGCAGGCGGCGCACCAAAGATCCAGCGTTTACGGCTCTCCAGCGGCGACTCCTGCGCGTGAAAGCGCGTGCCGACGGAAAGACCTTCCATAACATCGCCAATCACACCAGGCTTGCTGCCCGCAGCGATAATGGTGTCGATCCCGGCGCGGCAAGCAACATCAGCGGCTTGCAGTTTGGTACCCATGCCGCCCGTACCGAGGCCGGAAACGCTGTCTCCGGCTATTGCGCGCAGCGCATCGTCGATGCCGTAAACATCTTTAATCAGTTCCGCATCCGGGTTGCTACGCGGGTCGGCAGTAAACAGACCTTGCTGATCGGTCAGCAGCAGCAATTTGTCGGCACCGGCAAGAATAGCGGCGAGTGCGGAGAGGTTGTCGTTGTCGCCGACTTTGATTTCCGTGGTGGCAACGGCATCATTTTCGTTAATCACCGGCACGATATTGTTGTCGAGCAGCGCACGCAGCGTGTCGCGCGCATTGAGGAAACGCTCACGATCTTCCATATCGGCGCGCGTCAGCAGCATCTGCC
The DNA here is from genome assembly GCF_004331415.1 of Kosakonia quasisacchari. Taxonomy (GTDB): domain Bacteria; phylum Pseudomonadota; class Gammaproteobacteria; order Enterobacterales; family Enterobacteriaceae; genus Kosakonia; species Kosakonia quasisacchari. The sequence goes on along the minus strand of NZ_SJOP01000010.1, from coordinate 72,612 downwards.
CAATATGGATCCCGTAAATGGAAAACAGTTGTTCCCACAGTTGAATCAAACGGCTCTGCCCTACCGCCGCCAGCAGTTGTTTCGAGGCGATGGTCGCGGGCAATTCCGGGTAGCCCAGATGCTCGCGCCCGGCGGCAATCGCGCCTGACGTCACAATTACAATTCGGTGCCCGGCGGCGTGTTGCTGCGCGCACTGACGCACCAGTTCAACAATATGGGCGCGGTTCAGGCGACGGGAACCGCCCGTTAAAACACTGGTACCGAGTTTTACCACCAGCGTCTGGCTGTCACTCATGATTCTCTGCCGTTTTTTAAGGAAATATAAGGAAAGTAAATCGTCGTCAGACGTTGTAACAGGAGTCAGAGCGATTGCCAACTGCCAGTGCTATCAGCTCACTTTTTTGTTGCGCGGGATCAGCAAGCGTAGCGGCAGTATTTGACACTTTTATGGCAAACACAAAAAAACATAACTTTTTAAAAATATTCTTACTTTGTCATAAATGTTTAATTTCGCAGCGTTAAAACCCTTTCTGTTTTTCACGGGGCGTATGCCCAGCGAATATTAGCGCGTTAGTCAAAATCAGGAATCAAAATGAAAAAGAGCACTCTGGCATTAATGGTGATGAGCGTTGTCGCTTCTGCTTCTTCTGTTCACGCAGCGGAAGTTTATAACAAGAACGGCAACAAACTGGACGTGTACGGCAAAGTGAAAGCCATGCACTACTTCAGTGACGATACCACCAACGACGGTGACAAAACTTACGTGCGTTTCGGCTTCAAAGGCGAAACACAGATTAACGATCAACTGACCGGTTTTGGCCGTTGGGAAGCTGAATTTGCTGGTAACAACGACGAAACCAACAACAACAATTCAGCGACCAGCCAGAAAACCCGTCTGGCGTTTGCTGGTCTGAAAGTCAAAGATTTTGGTTCTATCGACTACGGTCGTAACCTGGGCGTGCTGTACGACGTGGCTTCCATTACGGATATGTTCCCGGAATTCGGTGGCGACGGCCTGGCCCGTACCGATAACTTCATGACCAAACGTACCTCTGGCGTTGCGACTTATCGTAACACCGACTTCTTTGGCATGATCGACGGCCTGAATATGAGCCTGCAGTACCAGGGTAAAAACGAAAGCAACCGCGCTGTCAACAAACAAAACGGTGACGGCTGGGGTACTTCACTTTCCTATAACTTCGGCGGTAGCGCGTTCAGCCTGATTGGCGCTTATGCGAACTCTGACCGTACCAACGCGCAGAACACCGCTGCCTTTGGTCGCGGCGAGAAAGCCGAAGCCTGGGCAACCGGCGCGAAATACGACGCTAACAATCTGTACATCGCCACCATGTACGGCGTCGCTTACAACATGACGCCTGTATCTGCCGCAGCGAGCACCGGGCTGGGTTCAGGTTTTGCTAACAAAACAGAGAACTTTGAAGCGGTTATTCAGTACCAGTTCGACTTCGGTCTGCGTCCGTCTCTGGGCTATGTCCTGACCAAAGGCAAAGACCTGGAAAAAGGTGTTGGCGACGAAGACTTGGTTAACTACGTCGACGTTGGCGCAACTTACTACTTCAACAAGAACTTCTCTGCGATGGTTGACTACAAAATCAACCAGCTTAAAGACGACAACAAACTGGGCCTCGCTAATGACGATGTTGTTGCCGTTGGCGTGACTTACCAGTTCTAAGTTGCCGTAACTGTAATACCCCTCGTTATATTGAATGCCCTCGCGTGAGGGCATTCATTTGCCTGATTCAGGTAGAAGGCTGGGAAACTGCGACCAGGCCCGATAAGCATAAGCTATCGGGCATTTTTTATGCGGGGTTTTACGCGGTGAGCTTCAATTGTTCTTTGAAGTTCTCGGCAGGTTCCAGCTTCAGCTCGAGTGAAGCCAGCAGGGTTTTCGCACGTTCGTGAAAATCGCGCAGCGTGTGCTCTAAACGATCGGTAACTTCCTGATCTTTTATCGCCGTGGGTTTCCATTGCCCTTCTTTATCAAAAAGGCCGAACTGATAACGGTAGGTAAAACGCGTCTCCTGCGCTTCCATTTCCATCCACCAGCCCCAGAACTCTCGTTTTTCCGGCGCGGGTTTAACATTCACGCAAACTGCCAGGCAATCAAAGAAAAAACGGTTCTCTTCGCATTGCTCTTCGCGGATATAAGGCCCTAGCGCAGTAAACTTTTTAATCAACCTGCTTCTCGGATGTCCACTCGGTAACGTCATTGCGATCTCCTTTTGTGAAGCAACTGTTTTACCAAACCGATAGAATTTATCAATCTATTAACGGAAATGATGGTTGATCCATCCGGTTATTTGTTGCAACGCCTTATCAAAATTCCGATAAACCGGATTAAACGGGATTTCCAACAGTTTGCCGTTGCCAGATGACGAGGTGATTAAACGCGACTCCTCCTCCGGACTGAAGGGATCATTTTGCCAGAAACCGGAAAGCATCGGCGTGGGACAACGTCTGCCGAGTAAACCTTGGGTTTTCAGCGAGTAGCGATTCAGTTCCACGCGCAGCGCTTCGTCGGAAGCGTCGTGCATCCCCAGGCGGCTGGCGAGTACATCCAGATACATCTCCGGCACACGTCCCTGGCGCTGCGGATCACTGAGCAGTGCATGCACCACCGGCCCAAGGCAAGCCACCGCTTTCAGGCGTGGAGATTCAAGGTACGCCAGACGCACCGCCACATTCGCGCCAAAGCGAAAACCAAATGCCGCCACCCGCGTGTGATCGATCCACGGAATGTTCGGCAGCGCTTGCAGCGCATGCTGATGCAGCAGGCTGGAGTCCTGCGTCAGTTTCCATTTTGAAGAGAAGCCAACCGACGGCATATCCAGCGTCAGCATCGCTATGCCTTGCGGCGCGAAATAGCGTTCAAACAGGGTGTAATAGTCGCTTTGCAGTCCATCCAGCCCGCCGCACATTAATACCGTCGGGAACGGGCCATCGCCCGGTGGCATATGCAGAAATCCGGTGACTGGCGTGCCGCCAGGAATGGCGAACTCCAGCTCTTTGATCTCCCCCGGCAGACGCTGCACCGCCTCTTCATACGCGCGGTTCGCCAGCGCTTGCGCCTGCTCAGCCAGCGTATCGCCTTTGATATGGGGATAGGCGGCAATGCTGAACAAACTGGACGCATGCAGCCAATGGTGACCGCTTACCTCCGGCGCTTGTTCCTGCATCGCTTTTTGCTGCCACAACATGGCCTGCACGGACCATTCATAGATCCAGTTACCGTTACGGTAACCCACCACCGTGTCATACAGTTCCGGGTCGGTGCGTTCAGCCTGACACATCACAATGCGCGCCTGTACTTCGAGGATCTCTCGCGGATCTACGCCGCGCCAAACCCACATCAGCCGGTTGAGCATGCGATACCAGTGCGGCGGATTTCTGCCATCAAGAGTCGACTGTATCGGCGATTGCGCGCCACGATTAAACCGACGCACCAGCGTCGAGGTTTCGGGGTGCTTGAAGCGGGGTTTAAATAACGTTTCGCTAAGATTGGGCTGTGACATTGCGCGCAGGCTCCGTGTATCTATCACCGGCGGTTATTGTAACCTGTTGCGCGCTAAAAAGAACAACGCCCGGCAAAACCGGGCGTGAGCAAATGTTTCGAAGCAGGATTAACGGCCGCTGATTGGCGGGACAAATGCCACACCCATATCCCACGGTTGCTCAATCCAGGTATCCTGCGGGATATCAATCACATAATCGTCAACCAGCGGACGACCTGCCGGTTTGGCGAAAATAGTGACGAAATGCGCTTTGGGATACATTTCACGAATGGCGACAGCGGTACCACCGGTGTCCACCAGATCGTCGATCACAATAAAACCTTCACCGTCACCTTCTGCGCGTTTCAGTACGGTCAGCTCACGCTGGTTGTCGTGGTCGTAGCTGGAGATACATACGGTATCAACATGACGAATGCCCAGCTCACGCGCCAGCAGTGCGCCTGGCACCAGACCACCACGGCTTACGGCAATAATGCCTTTCCATTGTTCTGAAGGCATCAATCGGGCGGCCAGTTTGCGTGCGTGAATCTGCAACATGTCCCAGGTGACGACGTATTTTTCGCTCATGTGAAGTGTCCCAGCCTGTGTTTTAACGGCTTAAAAATTATTCGAGGGGGAAATAGGTTGCGCGAGATTATAGAGATCTGAAGCGCTAAAAACCAGTATTACCCGGCATTACCGGCGCTTTTTCCGCGCACTGGTGCTCGCAGCGCGGCAATAAAGTGGTATTCTCAACGCCATCTCGCAAGCTGAACGCTTGCGATGTTCGTTTATTTAACCCTGTGACCTGCAAGGTACGTTGCGCAGGCTCTTCGTAAGGAGACTCATCGTGTCTGAACTGTCTCACCTATCGCCACAGCCGCTGTGGGATATTTTTGCCAAAATTTGTTCTATTCCGCACCCGTCCTACCATGAAGAACAACTTGCCGAGCACATTATGGGCTGGGCGAAAGAAAAGGGGTTGCATGCGGAGCGCGACCAGGTTGGCAACATTCTGATCCGTAAACCGGCCACCGCGGGCATGGAAAACCGCAAGCCGGTGGTTCTGCAAGCCCACCTTGATATGGTGCCGCAGAAAAATAACGACACAGTACACGATTTCATCACCGATCCGATTCGCCCGTATGTAGATGGTGAATGGGTTAAAGCGCGCGGCACCACGCTCGGCGCGGATAATGGCATTGGCATGGCTTCCGCGCTGGCGGTGCTGGCAGATGAGAGCGTTGAACACGGTCCACTGGAAGTGCTGCTGACCATGACCGAAGAAGCGGGCATGGATGGCGCGTTTGGCCTGCAAGCGAACTGGCTGCAGGCAGATATTCTGATTAACACCGACTCTGAAGAAGAGGGGGAAATCTACATGGGTTGCGCAGGCGGTATCGATTTTATCACCACCCTGCCCCTCTCCCGCGAAGCCGTACCGGCCGGGTATGAAACCTTCAAGCTGACACTTAAAGGGCTGAAAGGCGGCCACTCTGGCGCCGAAATTCATGTCGGTTTAGGTAACGCCAACAAACTGCTGGCGCGCTTCCTGGCCGGCCACGCGGCGGAGCTGGATCTGCGTCTGCTGGATTTCACTGGCGGTACGCTGCGTAACGCGATTCCGCGCGAAGCAATTGCCGTTATCGCCGTTCCGGCAGAGAAAGCCGCACAGCTGAAAACGCTGGCCAGCGAATATCAGGCAATCCTGAAAAACGAGCTGGAAGCCAAAGAGAAGAATCTGGTGGTGCTGCTGGACAGCGCAACCAGCGATAAAGCCGCGCTGACCACCGCTTCACGCGATACGTTTGTGCGCCTGTTGAACGCGACGCCGAACGGCGTGATCCGCAACTCCGACGTAGCAAAAGGTGTGGTGGAAACCTCACTGAACGTGGGTGTGGTGACGCTGCAAGACGACAACGCCGAGATCATCTGCCTGATCCGCTCGCTGGTGGATAGCGGAAAAGATTACGTGGTGAGCATGCTGGAATCACTGGGTGCGCTGGCGGGAGCGAAAACCGCGCCGAAAGGCGGCTACCCTGGCTGGCAGCCGGACGCGCATTCACCAGTGATGGCGCTGGTGCGTGAAACCTACCAGCGTCTGTTCAACAAAACCCCGAACATTCAGGTGATCCACGCCGGTCTGGAGTGCGGTCTGTTCAAAAAACCGTACCCGAACATGGATATGGTATCGATTGGGCCAACCATTACCGGCCCGCACTCACCTGATGAGCAAGTGCATATCGAAAGCGTGGGTCATTACTGGACCCTGCTGACCGAGTTGCTGAAAGCGATTCCGGCGAAATAAGCCCTTTGTCCGCGCCGCCCGGCGCGGACATCTCTCAGCCTTACACCGCGTTAAACGCCAGCCCTTTAAACAGTTTTCCCCGTTCAATCTGGTGGTGAAACTATCGACGTGCCGATTTCAGCGTCGCGCGTTCATCATCCTTTATTTGTTCCAGACGATGAGCTATCAGCAAGGTTGCTAGCCGTTTATTAGAAAGGCTTTCCGAAGCGAGATAAGAAACCGCATGCGAGAGAGAACAAAGAGAATAACCCGGCTCCCCTTTATATATGAGCAAATAAAAGGAATCGGCAGACGACCCCCGGGGTTCTATGAAAAAGAATGAGTGCTGTAAAGCGACATCAGGACACGGTGAAATGTTTTTGCAGTAACGTAGAAAAAACGTCGGGGATAATAATGAAGTGGGTAATCAATCCGTAGCGTTATTTTTATAACCCTAATACCAGTTGCCGTTCCAGCTGAGGATCAAGTAGCGTGACATGCAACCCGACCAGCCGGACACCGCGCCCGCTGCGGCGGTCATTCCAGGTTTTTTGCGCCGTTGCCAGTAAATCCTCTTTATTTAAACGCGGCCAGACATGCTCCTGAGTCGTGAGCTGGAAATCATTAAATTTCAGTTTCACTCCCTGGCGAGCAATTAACAGATCCGGTTTTACTTTTGCCAGTCGCCGCTCAAGCTCAGGGTACAAATGTTCAATAATCGCTTCGCACTCTTCCCAGCTGTGAATATCTTCCGCCAGCGTTCGCTCCACACCGACGGATTTACGCAGCCGTTCGCTGTTAATTTCCCGCTCATCAATGCCCTGGCTGCGTTCCCATAAAATACGGCCGAATTTACCAAAGCGTTTAAGCAGCATGGCAAGGTCGCTCTTTTGTACATCTTCGCAGGTGCGCAGCCCCAGCTTTTCCAGTTTTGCCGCGGACACCTTCCCCACACCGGGGATTTTGCCGAGCGGCAGCGTGCGCAAAAATGCCGGTACATCAGCCGGTGTAATCACATATTGCCCGTTGGGTTTGTTGAGATCCGAGGCAATTTTGGCGAGAAACTTCACTGGTGCAACGCCCGCTGAAGCAGTCAGTTGGGTTTCTTTAAAAATGGTCTGGCGAATTTCCTGCGCCATCAGCGTCGCCGAACCGTGACAGTGCGGGCTATCGGTAACATCAAGGTAGGCTTCATCCAGCGAGAGCGGTTCAATAAGCGAGGTGTAGCGGGAGAAGATATCGCGGATCTGGTTGGACGCTTCTTTATAAGCGTCAAAACGGCCGGGCAACAATATGAGGTGCGGGCAGAGTTTAAGCGCCATTGCGGTGGGCATCGCGCTGCGCACGCCAAATTTGCGCGCCGGATAGTTCGCCGTGCTGATCACGCCGCGTTGCACCCGGCTGCCGCCGATAGCAATGGGAATATCGCGCAGGGCTGGATTATCGCGCATCTCTACCGCCGCGAAAAAGCAGTCCATATCAACATGTATGATTTTGCGCATGCGTACGCCCTCACAGAACACTGGATAAGTATACAGCACATTTGCAGCAATTGAGAAGCCAGCACGTAAATGCGGCGAAAAGAGGGGAATATAAGGGGTAATTCAGGCTTTTTACTCGCATAATACTCGCCAGCATTCGGCCAAGCATTTGATACGTAATCCTCAAAATCATTCGTGCGAGCCAAAAGCGAAGCCGACAAAGAGGCCGCGTGAAAGACGACGTAGATTGGGGCTTGCGAAAAAATGCCGTAATGCTAATGTGGGCGCTCCAAAACAGAATCGTCTGAATTTTGGGCTTCTTTTGCCGTCCTGGCAATGTGGTATTAGCTTTATCAAGGAAACAAGTAGTATGCGCAAAATCGCATTATTTATTGCGATGCTTCTGCTTCCGTGCGTCTCTTTTGCTGGCCTGGTGAGCAGCAACGGTTCAGTAACGCCGGTCAGCAAAGAATATAAGCAGCAGTTGATGGGGTCGCCGATTTATATCCAGATCTTCAAAGAAGAGCGCACCCTTGATCTTTACGTCAAGATGGGCGAGCAGTATCAGTTGCTCGACAGCTACAAAATTTGTAATTACTCCGGCGGGTTAGGCCCCAAGCAGCGCCAGGGTGATTTTAAAAGCCCGGAGGGTTTCTACTCCGTGCAGCGCAGTCAGTTAAAGCCGGATAGCCGCTTCTATAAAGCTATTAATATTGGGTTTCCGAATAACTACGATCGCGCCCACGGCTATGAAGGCAAATACCTGATGATTCACGGTGCTTGCGTGTCGATTGGCTGCTACGCAATGACGGATTCCGGTATTGACGAGATCTTCCAGTTTGTTACCGCCGCGCTGGTTTTCGGGCAGCCGAACGTACAGGTGAGTATCTATCCGTTCCGTATGACCGACGCCAATATGCAGCGCCATAAATATTCAACCTATGCGGATTTCTGGAAGCAATTGAAGCCGGGTTATGACTACTTCGCCACCACCCACCAGCCGCCGGTTGTTTCGGTAGTGGATGGCCGCTATGTGGTTAGCAAGCCGCTGAACACCGCTGTTCAGCCGCAGCTGGCGTCAAACTACACGCTCCCCCAGGCAAAATAATGCCCACTCGCCTGGCATAATCTTTTGCCAGGTTTCATTGCCGGTTAACGGCTGGGTGGCAATCACGGTAACCACATCGTTTGGTGTGGTTTCCCGCTGAAAATCAATTTCCACATCCTGATCCAGCAGCTTCGCCACGCCAAACGGCGCACGGCGGGTTATCCAGAACAGATTAGTCGAACAAAACGCCATCACATAACGCCCGTCCGACAGCAGCATATTAAAAACACCCTTTTGCCGTAGCTCCACCGCTAATTCCGCAATGTACTTAAACACCGCCGCCATATTCCCCGGCGTACGCGGGTAGCGTTCGGTCAGCTTATGTAACAGCCAGCAAAAGGCTTTCTCGCTGTCGGTTTCGCCAATCGGGCGGAAATTACCCGTCACTAAAGACTTATAACCCATAAGCTGTCCGTTATGCGCATACGTCCAGTTGCGCCCCCACAGTTCGCGGGTAAACGGATGGGTATTTTCCAGCGCCACTTCGCCACGGTTAGCCTGGCGAATATGGGCAATCACCGATCGGGATTTGATCGGATAGTCCTGCACTAATTTCGCAATAGGGGAATTAAAACTCGGTTGCGGATCTTTGAACGTGCGACAGCCCTTACCTTCGTAAAAAGTAATGCCCCAGCCATCTTTATGCGGCCCGGTTCCGCCGCCGCGCTGGACGAGACCAGTAAAACTAAAGCAGATATCGGTTGGCACATTTGCGCTCATACCGAGCAGTTCGCACATACACACCCCCACATAGCGCCCTTATCAGAGAAGGCGTAATTGGTGCAGCCAGTTTGCGCACGGGCAGTGCTTCAACGGTGCGTAGACAGGGGTTCGCGCACTGCCCGAGGCCAAAATGGCAAAAAATAGCCTTTCTTAAGCCTTAACCATCTCTTTTTCAATCAACTGAATCAGGATATGAATCACCTTAATGTGAATTTCCTGAATACGGTCTGCATAGCCAAAATGCGGCACGCGAATTTCAACATCTGCGCTGCCCGCCATTTTGCCGCCGTCTTTACCGGTCAGGGTGATGACTTTCATCCCCTTCTCACGCGCCGCCGCAACTGCTTTGATCACGTTGCCGGAGTTACCGGATGTGGAGATCCCCAACAGCACATCGCCTTCGCGGCCAACAGCTTCCACATAACGGGAGAAAACATAGTCGTAACCGAAGTCGTTGCTGACGCAGGAGAGATGACTCACGTCAGAGATGGCAATCGCCGGATAACCCGGACGGTTTTCACGGTAGCGCCCGGTTAACTCTTCAGCGAAATGCATCGCATCACAATGTGAGCCACCGTTACCACAGGACAACACTTTGCCGCCGGCTTTAAAACTGTCGGCCAGCAATACCGCCGCGCGCTGAATAGCGTGAATATTGGCATCATCTTTCAAGAAGTTCGCCAGCGTTTCCGCCGCTTCGTTCAGTTCGTTACGAATAAGATCCTGGTACATGAGGATATCCTTCAGCATAAATGTAAATAACACTGCGCAGTGTACCGGATACTATTCCAGGCGAGAAGTTAAAGCCGAAGCGCCCCCTGTCGTTTTCATTTTCCGTGCGCGAAAAGCCCTCAACAATGTGAACCAGGTTGTAATTATTTTGTAAACACATTGCTAAAAGAAATCACATCCACTACAACCAATACATCACAAGTGGTCAGACCTCCTACAAGCAAGGGAGCTTTTCTTTATGATGATTTTGAGCATTATCGCAACGGTTGTTCTACTCGGCGCGCTGTTTTACCACCGCGTTAATCTGCTGCTCAGCAGCGTGATTTTGCTGGCGTGGACCGCCGCGCTGGGCGTTGCTGGCCTGTGGTCAATCTGGGTGCTGCTGCCGCTCGCGATTATTCTGGTGCCGTTTAACTTGCCGCCGATGCGTAAAGCGTTAATTTCCGCGCCGGCATTCCGTGGTTTCCGTAAAGTGATGCCGCCGATGTCACGTACGGAAAAAGAGGCCATCGACGCCGGGACAACCTGGTGGGAAGGCGATCTGTTTCGCGGTAACCCGGACTGGAAAAAACTGCATAACTACCCGCAGCCGCGTCTGACCGCCGAAGAACAGGCGTTTATCGACGGCCCGGTGGAAGAAGCCTGTCGCATGGCGAATGACTTCCAGATCACCCATGAAATGGCCGATCTGCCGCCGGAACTGTGGGCGTTCTTAAAAGAGCACCGCTTCTTTGCAATGATCATCAAAAAAGAGTACGGCGGTCTGGAATTCTCGGCTTATGCCCAATCCCGCGTGCTGCAAAAACTCTCTGGTGTCTCGGGTATCCTGGCGATCACCGTCGGCGTGCCGAACTCCTTAGGCCCGGGTGAACTGCTGCAACATTACGGCACCGAGGAACAAAAAAATCACTATCTGCCGCGCCTGGCACGCGGTGTGGAAATCCCCTGCTTCGCGCTGACCAGCCCGGAAGCCGGCTCCGATGCAGGTGCCATCCCGGATACCGGCATTGTCTGCATGGGCGACTGGCAAGGTGAGCAGGTGCTCGGTATGCGCCTCACCTGGAACAAACGCTATATTACGCTGGCACCGATCGCCACCGTGCTGGGCCTGGCATTCAAACTCTCTGACCCGGATAAACTGCTGGGCGGCGACGAAGAGTTAGGCATTACCTGTGCGCTGATCCCAACCTCAACGCCGGGCGTGGAAATTGGACGCCGTCACTTCCCGCTGAACGTGCCATTCCAGAATGGCCCGACCCGTGGCGACGATATCTTTGTGCCGATTGATTACATTATTGGCGGGCCGAAAATGGCCGGTCAGGGCTGGCGTATGCTGGTGGAATGTCTGTCGGTAGGCCGCGGTATCACGCTGCCGTCCAACTCCACCGGCGGCGTCAAATCCGTCGCAATGGGGATTGGCGCGTACGCTCATATCCGCCGCCAGTTCAAAGTGTCGATTGGTAAAATGGAAGGCATCGAAGAGCCGCTGGCGCGCATTGGCGGTAATGCCTACGCCATGGATGCAGCCGCATCGCTGGTGACCTACGGCATTATGCTCGGTGAAAAACCGGCGGTGCTTTCGGCAATCGTTAAATATCACTGTACCCACCGTGGTCAGCAGTCAATCATTGATGCAATGGATATTGCCGGCGGGAAAGGCATCATGCTCGGCGAGGGCAACTTCCTGGCACGTAGCTACCAGGGCGCACCGATCGCCATTACCGTAGAAGGCGCGAATATTCTCACCCGTACCATGATGATCTTCGGCCAGGGCGCTATCCGCTGTCATCCGTATGTGCTCGAAGAGATGGCCGCCGCGCAGAATAACGATGTGGACGCCTTCGATAAGCTGCTGTTCAAACATATCGGCCACGTCGGTAGCAATAAAATGCGCAGCCTCTGGCTCGGCCTGACGCGCGGTTTAACCAGCGCCACGCCGACCCGTGATGCCACTAAGCGTTACTACCAGCATCTGAACCGTGTGAGTGCCAACCTCGCACTGCTTTCGGATGTATCGATGGCGGTGCTTGGCGGCAGCCTGAAACGCCGCGAGCGCATCTCGGCACGTCTCGGCGATGTGTTAAGCCAACTCTACCTCGCCTCGGCAGTGCTGAAACGCTATGACGACGAAGGCCGTCAGGAAGCAGATCTGCCGCTGGTACACTGGGGCGTGCAGGATGCGCTCTACCAGGCGGAACAGGCCATGCACGACTTGCTGGAGAACTTCCCGAACCGCTTTGTGGCTGGCGCCCTGAGCCTGGTGATTTTCCCCACCGGTCGTCACTACCGCGCACCGTCCGACAAACTGGATCACAAAGTGGCGAAGATCCTGCAAACCCCGAGCGCAACACGTTCACGCATTGGTCGCGGTCAGTATCTGACGCCGAGCGAGCATAACCCGGTCGGTCTGCTGGAAGAGGCGCTGGTTGATGTGATGGCGGCGGATCCGATTCATCAGCGCATCTGCAAAGAGTTGGGCAAAAACCTGCCGTTTACCCGTCTGGACGTGCTGGCGCAGCAGGCGCTGGCAAGCGGGCTGATTAATCAGGAAGAGGCCGCATTGTTGAACAAAGCCGAAGTCAGCCGCCTGCGCAGTATCAACGTTGACGACTTTGAACCGGAGGCACTGGCAACTCAGCCGGTGGTAAAAACGCCGGAGAAAGTGCGCAAACCGGAAGCTGCCTGACGAAGTAAGCTGCTGAAAATCCTCTCTTCTTATCGAAACCCGCATCATGCGGGTTTTTTTATTTATCCTCATGCTACAGTGTGCAAATGCTGTCTTACGGGGAGTTGCTATTGTGCCTGGTTTAAAAATTACGCTGTTACAACAACCGTTAGTCTGGATGGATGGCCCTGCCAACCTGCGCCATTTCGATATTCAGTTAGAAGACGTCACCGGGCGTGATGTGATTGTGCTACCGGAAATGTTCACCACCGGTTTTGCCATGGAGGCGGCGAAACAATCCATGCCGCAAGACGAGGTTATCGCCTGGATGCAGAACAAGGCCCGCCAGACCAATGCACTGGTCGCCGGTAGCGCCGCGCTGCAAACCGAGCGCGGACCGGTGAACCGTTTTTTGCTGGTCGAACCGCAAGGTAAGGTGCACTTCTACGATAAACGCCATCTGTTCCGTATGGCCGATGAGCACCACCACTACGAAGCGGGTAACGAGCGCGTGGTGTTTGAGTGGCGCGGCTGGCGCATTCTGCCGCTGGTCTGTTACGACCTGCGCTTTCCGGTGTGGTCGCGCAACCGCAATGATTACGATCTGCTGCTCTACGTTGCCAACTGGCCAGCGCCGCGCTCGCTGCACTGGCAATCTCTGCTGGTTGCCCGCGCGATTGAAAACCTCGCCTGGGTGGCGGGCTGCAACCGCGTCGGCACCGATGGTAACGGCCACCACTATCGTGGCGACAGTCGGGTTATCAGCCCGCAGGGCGAAATTATCGCTACCGCCGAGCCACACCAGGCGGCGCGCATTGACGCCGAGCTGTCATTAAGCGCGTTACAGGAGTACCGCGAGAAATTTCCGGCCTGGCAGGACGCCGATCCCTTTACGCTGGAGTAACGCGACCCCCTCTCCCTGCCGGGAGAGGGTGCTTATCAGCTCACCAACGCCTGCCCGTCTTTGCGGCTCTCTGTTGCTGCGACGTAGTGGCCTTCCGGCATCCGGTAAATGACCTGCGCACCGCCAAAGTTATAGCCCGCCAGCGGATCTTCCACCGTTATCACATGCCCGCGCTCGCGTAATGCGGCAATGACGTTACGGTCAAAACTCGCTTCAACGGACACCTCTCTGCCCTGCACAACTCGCCAGCGCGGCGCGTCGATCGCCGCCTGCGGGTTTTGCCCGTGCAGCATAATGCGTAGCGCCATTTGCAAATGACCCTGCGCCTGCATTGGCCCGCCCATCACGCCAAACGACATGAGCGGTTTGCCATCTGCGCCCATCGCAAAACCAGGAATAATGGTATGGAACGGGCGTTTGCTGCCCGCCAGCGCATTCGGGTGTTTTGGATCAAGCACAAAACCGCAGCCCCGGTTTTGCAGGCTGATGCCGGTTTCCGGCACCACAACGCCGGAGCCAAAACCCATAAAGTTGGACTGAATAAACGACACCATCATGCCGCTGGCATCGGCGGTAGAAAGGTAAACCGTACCGCTTTGCGTCGGTGCGCCATAGACAAAATCAGACGCGTTATCCGGGTCGATCAGCGCCGCACGCGATTTCAGATAGTCGTCACTGAGCAGCAGTTCTGCGGCAAACTCCAGGTGCTCGTCGTCGGCAACATAGCGATCAAGATCGGCCAGCGCCAACTTCATGGCTTCAATGGCAAGATGCTGAGACTGCACTGAGTCCGGGTGGTGATGAGCAATATCACACTGTTCAAGGATGCCGAGTGCAATCAGCGTGGCGATCCCCTGCCCGTTCGGTGGTAACTCTTGTACGGAGCCACCGGCAAACTCACGCGACAGCAACGTAACCCAATCGGCTTTATGATTCGCCAGGTCCGCTTCGCTCAGGTGCGCGCCGTGTGCGTTGGCGAATGCGGCAATCTTCTGTGCCAGCTCACCGCGATAAAATGCTTCACCATTAGTCTGCGCAATAAGCTCCAGCGTGCGCGCCTGCGCCGGGTTACGGAAAATTTCGCCGATCTTCGGTGCGCGCCCTTCCGGTGCAAAGCAGGCGCTAAAACCCGGCTGATCTTTCAGTTTGTGGTAGCCGCGCTGCCACAAATGGCCAATCAACGGCGAAACGGGAAAACCATTGCGCGCATACTCAATGGCCGGCTGCGCCAGCGTGGTCAGCGGCAGTGTGGCAAAACGTTCCGCCAGCGCCACCCAACCGGATACCGCGCCCGGCACAGTGACCGCATCCCAGCCCAGTTCTGGCACTGCCGTTTTCCCCGCGAACATATCCGCATGCCAGCTCGCTGGCGAACGCCCGGAGGCATTCAATCCGTGGAGTTCTTTGCCGTCCCAGACAATGGCGAATGCATCGCTGCCGATCCCGCAGCCGGTCGGTTCAACAACCGTTAATGCCATCGCGGTGGCAATCGCCGCATCCACCGCGTTACCACCGAGTGCGAGCATACGCATCCCGGCCTGCGCCGCCAGTGGCTGTGAGGTTGCGACTGCGTTGCGGCCGATCATCGGCGCGCGATACGATGCATAATTAACTTTGAAATCAATCGGCTTGGTCATCAAAACTCCTTAGTCGTGGCGCGGATCGAGCGCATCGCGCAGCCCGTCGCCGAGTAAATTAAATCCCTGCACGGTCAGAAAGATGGCCACACCGGGGAAAATAGACATCCAGGGCGACTGTTCCAGAAAGCCCTTCGCCGTGTTCAGCATCGCGCCCCACGACGGGTACGGTGGCTGCTGGCCGAGGCCGAGAAACGAGAGGCTCGCTTCGGTAATGATCGCCGAAGCGATCGCCAGCGTAGCCTGCACGAGGATCGGCGACATCACATTCGGCAGCACGTAGCGCACGATGATCCAACGATCCGGCAGACCAATCGCCCGCGCGCCGTCGATGTACTCTTCGTTACGAATCGCGATCACCTGGCCGCGCGTCAGGCGGGCAAAGATAGGCATCGCCGACAAGCCAATGGCGATCATCGCGTTGGTCAGGCTGGGGCCAAGAAACGCCCCCAGTGCAATCGCCATAATCAGGAACGGACAGGCGAGCAGCGCTTCGATAACGCGGGAAATCACGCCGTCCCAGATGCCCTGAAAGTAGCCCGCCAGCAAGCCGAGCGGTACACCGATCGCGACCGCGATCACTACCGACACGCACCCCGCCAACAGCGAAGTGCGCGCGCCCCAAATCATGCGTGAGAGAATATCGCGCCCCAGCTCATCGGTGCCGAACCAGTAAAGCTCGGAAGGGGGTTTGCGTACTGCCAGAAAGTTCGCCTTGACCGGATCAAACGGCGCGATCCACGGTGCGAGCAGTGCAATCAGCACAAACACGCCGACAATCACCGCACCAATGACCGCGCTACGGTTAGCGAGGAATTTTTTCAGCACCCGGTTTTCTGTACGTGGCAGCGATGCCGCCACGCCGGTGGTGGACAGTTCGGCCATTATTCGCTCCGCATTTTCGGGTTGATTAACACATACAGCACATCCGCCAGCAGATTCAGCGCGAGAAACCCAATCGCCACCACCAGCACCACGCCCTGCACCACCGCGTAGTCCCGGTTGAATACCGAGTCGACAATCATCTTGCCGAAACCAGGAATGGTGAACACCTGCTCGGTCAGCACCGCGCCACCCAGCAGCTCGCCAAACAGCAGCGTGGTGAGGGTAATCACCGGCACCAGCGCATTACGAAACGCATGTTTCATGATCACCGCTTTTGGCAGCAACCCCTTGGCGCGCGCAGTGCGAATATAATCCGCTTTCAGTACCGCAATCATCGACGCGCGGGTATGGCGCATTAACGTTGCCGCCAGCCCCGTTCCCAGCACCAGCGCAGGCAACAACAATGTACGCAGGTTCTGCAACGGATCTTCACTAAACGGCACAAAACCCGAGGCGGGCAGCCATTGCAGGTTGACGGAAAAAATGAGGATCAGCAGGATCCCCAGCCAGAAGTGCGGCACCGAAATGCCGGAGATAGCCACAAAGTTGGCGCCGTGATCGATCCAGCTATTCTTGTTCACCGCCGCCAGAATGCCCATGCTGATACCGAACAGCAGCGCAATGACCATCGCCAGTAGCGACATCTCCAGCGTCACCGGCAGCTTGGTGGCAATCAGGTGCGTTACCGGCTCCTGTGTGCGCAACGAGACGCCAAGATCGCCCTGCAACGCGCGAGTCAGCCAGTGAAAGTACTGCACCGGAATCGGCGCATCCAGGTTCAGCTCCGCACGCAACTGGGCGATGACCGCCGGATCGCGCTCCTCGCCCAGCATTGCCGTTAGCGGATCGCCGGGCAGCAGCTTTTGCAGCCCGAACACCATCATGCTGACCAGCAGCAGGGTCGGAACGGCGAGCAGCAGGCGTTTGCAAATCAATTCCAGCATGGTTTCTCCAGGCGTTACCGTTTAGTTGGCGAGCGACAGACCCGCCAGGCGCACAATGCCGTCCGGGTAGGGTTTGAAGCCCTGCACTTTCTTGTTCAGCCCAAACAGGCGCGGCTCAAAGTAGAGGTAGGCAATCGGCATATCCGTTTGCAACTGTTTCACGACCTTTTCATACAATGCCTGCCGGGTTGCCGGATCGTTGTGCAAACGCGCCTGCGTCAACCACTCATCCACCTGCGGGTTGCTGTAGCGACCATCGTTGAGCGTGCCTTTGCTATTGATGAAGCCGAAGATGCTGCCATCGGGATCCGGGCGACCAGACCAGCCGGAATAGCTAAGCTGAAAATCGCCGGTTTGCTGCCTGTCCAGCAGGGTGGCAAATTCGGTCATTTGCAGATTGACGTTGAAACCCGCTTCGGCAGTCATCGCCTGCAGCACCTGGCCAACCTGCTGCGACGTCGGGTTGTTCGGCACCAGCAGTGAGACGGTGAGCGGCGTCTTCACTCCTGCCGCTTGCAACAAGGCTTTGGCTTTTTCCACATCGCGCGGCGGCACCGGCAGTTTGACGTGATACGGGCTGACAGGCGAAAACGCCTGATTCGCCGGGGCGTATAACCCTTCGAATACCACCTGGTTGAGCGCCTCGCGGTCAATCGCCAGCGAGAACGCCTCGCGCACGCGCGCATCTTTGAACGGATCGTTGGCCGGGACTTTGCCGTTATTGATATTAAACGTGATGCCCTGATACCCCAGCCCTGTCACTTTCGCCAGTTGCAGTTTGCTATCGGCCTCTACGGTTTTCACATCGCTGGCGGCAAT
This sequence comes from Kosakonia quasisacchari, assembly GCF_004331415.1. Taxonomy (GTDB): domain Bacteria; phylum Pseudomonadota; class Gammaproteobacteria; order Enterobacterales; family Enterobacteriaceae; genus Kosakonia; species Kosakonia quasisacchari. Next base: position 54,915 of record NZ_SJOP01000010.1, on the reverse strand, counting down.
CCCTTCGGTCAGATCGAGATCGCCCGCACGCAGGTTCGCCAGTCGTACGGAGGCATCCGGGATCGGCAGGTAGATAACTTTGTCGAAGTGGTACGCGCCTTTGTTCCAGTAGTTGTCAAAACGCGACAACACAATGCGATCTTGTGAAACGCGGCTGTCAAATTTATACGGGCCGGAACACACCGGGTGGGCGGCGAAATCCGCTTTCTTCGCCGCATTTGGGGCCAGCATCGCGCCGGCGCGATCGGTTAATTGCATCAGCAACGCCGAGTCCGGCGTTTTCAAATGCAGCTTGATTTGCATCGGCCCGTTGACCTCCACGGACTCGATCGAAGAGATTTCACTTTTACGCAGCGAACCCGGCAGCGTCAGCGCACGGTCAAGACTGAATTTCGCCGCTGCGGCGTCAAACTTCTCGCCATCGTGAAAAGTCACGCCCTCACGCAGATCCATGGTCAGGGTTTTGCCATCCTCGCTCCACGACCAGGCTTTCGCCAGCCCCGGCACCACTTTCAGGTTTTCATCCACGTCCACCAGCCGGTCGCACAGCGAAGCGAAGACAAAACGGCCATAGTAAGTACGCGCCAGGTGCGGATCGAGCATATCCGGATCCGCGCCAAGACCCACGCGCAGCACACTTTCAGCCTGAGCAGGCAATGCCGCGCCCAGCAACATGACACTTCCCAGAACGGTCAAAAGCGAATTTCGCATCATCATTATTGTTTCCTTTAAGGGGAGGAGTGAGAGGCCGCGTATTCAAACAGCGCGCGACGGCGCAAAAACGCGGCTGAGGGGGGAGCAATCTGAATCACGCTGCGGTCGCGGTTAATCTCTTGCCAGCGATGACAAGAAACCTGGCGACCGCCTTCGAGCACCTGAGTAATGGGCTCGTGTTGACGGCACTCGTCTGTCGCAAACGGACAGCGAGTGTGAAAACGACAGCCCTGCGGCGGGCTGGAGGGATTGGGTAAATCGCCCTGTAACAGCGGCGTTTCACGCACAATGCCGGGTTGCGGCTGCGGTGCGGACGCGATCAGCGCCTGGGTATACGGGTGCAGCGGCGCATCGAAGATCTCATCCACCGTTGCCATTTCCACTATTTGCCCAAGGTACATCACCGCCACGCGATCGCTCATATGGCGGATCACCGCTAGCCCGTGCGCAACAATGATCATCGTTAAGCCAAGCTGTTGCTTCAGCTTCTCCAGCAGGTTTACCACCTGCGCTTGCACCGACACATCCAGCGCGGAAACTGGTTCATCGCCAAGCAGCAATTTCGGCCCGGAAGCCAGCGCGCGGGCAATGCCAATACGCTGGCGCTGGCCGCCGGAAAACTCGTGCGGGTAGCGTCTGGCCCAGGCGGCAGGCAGGCCGACGGTGCCGAGCAGCTCCGCGACCCGAGCCTGGCGCTCCGCTTTGCCCATTTTCTGGTGCAACCACAGCGGCTCGCCGACAATTTGCTCCACGGTCATACGCGGGTTCAGCGAAGCAAACGGATCCTGAAAGATAATTTGCAGCTCGCGCCGGAGCTGGTTTAAGCGCGCACCGCTGGCGTGAGTGATCTCCTCACCCTGGTAGTAAACGCGACCTTCGGACGCTGCCAGCAAGCGGAGCAACAGGCGGCCAAGGGTCGATTTTCCAGAGCCAGACTCACCGACAATTGCCAGCGTTTCGCCGGGGTACACCGCCAGCGAAATACGATCGACGGCAGTAAGATAACGTTTTGGTGCAAACAGGCGGGTTGGCCCGGCAAAACGTTTGCTCAGATCATGAGCTTCGAGAATCGGCGTACTCATGCGGTTTCTCCCAGCGCGATGTGCTGTTCAAGAGGGACGCGGAAACAGGCCACCAGATGGCCTTTCCCTTGCGGTGTCAGTGGGGGTTTTTGCTCCAGGCAGCGCGGCTGCGCAAACGGGCAGCGGGTAGCGAAACGGCAGCCTTGCGGCATCGCTTCCGGCAGCGGCACCGCGCCGGGAATGGTCGACAGTTGCCCTTTTCGCGCGCCCAACGAAGGGATCGATCCCATCAGGCCAATGGTGTACGGGTGCTGCGGATCGGCAAAAATCGCCTCCACGCTGCCCTGCTCCACCACTTGTCCGGCGTACATCACCGCCACCTGCTGCGCCACTTCCGCCACCACACCGAGATCGTGGGTGATCATCAATACGGCGGTGCCGGTTTCGGCTTTCATGGTATTGAGCAGCGCGAGGATCTGCGCCTGAATTGTTACATCCAGTGCGGTTGTCGGTTCGTCGGCAATTAACAGGCGCGGCTTGTTGATGAGTGCCATCGCGATCATCACCCGCTGGCGCATACCGCCGGAAAGCTGGTGTGGATACGCTTTCAGACGCATCTCCGCCGCCGGGATCTGCACTTTTTCCAGGATGCGAAGCGCCGCCTCGTGCGCCGCTTTCGCCGATACATTTTGGTGGCGTATCACCGCTTCACTGAGCTGGTCACCGAGCGTAAATGCCGGGTTGAGCGAGGTCATCGGTTCCTGGAAAATCATCGCCAGTTCGTTGCCGCGCAGGTCGGCATATTCGCGCGGAGAGAGTTGACGCAAGTTATGGTCGCGAAACTGCATCTCTCCGCCAAGGATCTGTGCGCTGGCGGGCAGGAGCCCCATCAGCGCCAGCGAGGTAATGCTTTTACCGCAGCCGGACTCCCCCACCAGCGCCAGCGTTTCTCCACCTTTGACGGTGAGCGAAATTCTGTCCAGCACGCTCACCGGGCTGCCAGCAAACTGCACCTCCAGGTTATGCAAGCGGAGCACCGGCGCAGCCTCTTTAAACGGGATCGTCGTCATGGGGTATCGTCCTCAAGATGAATGGCCTGAATCAAGGCGTGTTGCAGGTCGAGCAAGTGTTCACGCATCGCCGTCGCCGCCTCATGTGGCTGGCGCTGGCGAATAGCGATCATGATGCGGTGATGGTGATCGTTGTAGCGATCCACTTTCGCTGGCGTTCGCGCCAGTTCACGCAGATGGTGCCAGGCCGGTTCGCGCCGCACCGCGTCAAGGGTGTCAAAAAGACCGAGCATCAGACGGTTTCCTGCCGCCTCGGCGATAGCCCGGTGAAAAGCGCTGTCCCACAGCTCATTCAGATCCGGATCATCCGGGTTAACGTTGTCGATGCGTTCCAGCATGCGTTGCATTAGCGCCAGGTTTTCCGGGCTGGCACGAAGCGCCGCCAGCCGTGCAAGACCGGGTTCAATCTGCAAACGGGCTTCCATCACTTCCAGCATATTGGTTTGTTGCACGAGTCCCTGTAGTGCGTGAGACGCGACCGGTGCCGCAGGGCCAATAAACGTGCCTTTGCCCTGCTTACGCCAGATTCGCCCCTCTTCTTCCAGCACGTCCAGCGCACGACGCACTTCCCGTCGCCCAATACCCAGCGTTTCCGCCAGCTCACGTTCCGTAGGCAGAGGAGTCCCTGGTGTTGACTCATGTTGGTGAATCAGCCCACGAAGTTGTTCAAGCGCTGTACTGGAATTTGCCAGATAGCGTGACGGTTTTTCCATATTGGTTCATCCGCGTTTCGCGTTATCTTTTTATTAAATTACAGTCAGTTAACACTTACACTGACTGTATGCCTCGCTACTTCCTAAGCAATTCGCGAACCAATACTGAATTGGTTCGACGAAATTTTTGTTAATACTTTGATTTATTAATGTTTATTTTTGGTAAGAACGCAGAGGGCACACTGGGTGCACAGAAGGGCCGGCGATGAAATGCACAGTTAGCGTGCAAACAATGCACTAAAAGGGAAGAAAGGAACCAAAGGGGGAATACGTGAATGCGACATGAACGTAGTGGTGAGCGGGCGAAATGACGCTTTCTCAATCACTATGTCGAAGATAGAAACAAACACAACCTGCCGCGCCTGCCAGCCCGGCCGGTTCTCAGCATGATGACTTGCCCGCTGATTCAGTATTGCAGCGGCCACCGTTCAGGTATGCCCGAACGGAACGAGGTGCTGGATATTTTTTCGACAGCAGCACCTTGTAACGGAGGTAACACATCACCGCTACTCCGTGTGAATAAGCCGCCCTACCGCAAGACTCAGGGCGCGCAGCGCCTGGGCGACATCGCTACAGGCCACGCTTTCCGCCGGGTGATGGCTGATGCCTTTATGGCAACGCACGAATAGCATGGCTGAAGGCCAGCGTTCCGCAATGGCGATAGCATCATGCCCCGCGCCACTCGGCAGAGATAAAACCTTCCCCTGCACGGTGTGTACCGCATCGGCCAGCTCTTCACGCAATGGCATATCGCACGGCGTAGCGGCGATGGTGTAAAAAATGTCGTGGCGGAACTCAAGCCTACGTTGCTGCGCGATGCGGTTTGCTTCGTCCAGTAAGTGATTGAGCAACGCTTCGCGTTTATCATCCTGCGGGCTGCGGATATCCAGCGTAAGCCCCACCGCGCCGGGGATCACATTTACCGCGCCGGGTTCGCATTGTAACGTGCCGACGGTAGCGACCATCTCTGGCCCGGCCTCGATCGTTGCCTGTTCGATAATCTGTATCCATTCGGCGGCGGCCGTCAGCGCATCGCGGCGATGACGCATCGGCACCGTACCGGCGTGTCCGGCCTCGCCGGTAAAACGGCAACTGAGCCGTCGCGCACCGTTGATGGCCGTGACCACGCCGAGCGCCAGATCCGCTTGTTCCAGCACCGGCCCCTGTTCAATATGCAGCTCAAGGTAGGCGGAAAAATCCGCGACCGGGCGCTGCGCATTGGCAATCTGCGCGGGATCCAACCCGGCCTGTTCCAGCGCCTGCGCCACGCTGACGCCCTGCGTATCTTCACAGGCCAGCCACGTTTGCGGCCAACTGCCGGTCAGCCCACGGCTGCCAAGCAGCGCGATATTAAACCGCGTGCCCTCTTCGTCGGCGAAACCGACAATCTCAATAGCCTGTCTGCCCCGTAGGTTGGCCCGATGCAGACCCTCGACGACTTCGATCGCCGCCAGCACGCCAAGCATCCCGTCGTAACGCCCGGCATCGCGCACGGTATCAAGATGTGAACCGAGCAGCAGCGCCTGGGCACCCGCTTCGACACCCTCGTAACGGCCAAATATATTGCCGACCGCATCCTGCCAGGTGTGCATCCCCGCCTGCTGCATCCACCCGGCAACCAGCGCATTTGCCTGCAAATGCTGAGGCGAGAGATAAACGCGGGTGAGTTGCCCCGGCGTTTCGCTGATTTGCGCCAGCGCATCACAGCGCTGCATAACCCGGCTGGCGGCTTGCGCGGCATCGAAAGACGTCATCATTAACTGGCTCCTTCGTAAATGTCCCATGCCGCCTGCATACCCGCACCCTGTACGGTGCGAAAACCCAGACGGTTCAGCACCGCTTCCAGCGCCGTTAGCGTTTGCAGCACGCAATCTTTGCGCGCGTTATACCCCATGGTGCCGATGCGCCAGATCTTGCCCTGCAACGGGCCAAACGAGGTGCCAATCTCAATGTGGAAATCATCCAGCAGACGTTTACGTACCTCTTCGCCATGCACTTCCCGCGGGATTTGCACACCGAGTACGTTGTTCATCTTGTGCTGAATATCGCCAAATACTTCCAGCCCCATGCCCTGGATGCCCGCCAGCATTGCGCGCCCGTGCAGTTCGTGGCGCGCAATCAGCTTATCCATGCCCTCTTCGAGCATAATGCGCGCGCATTCGCGGGCGGCGAACAGCATGCTGGTCGCTTCCGTGTGGTGATTCAGACGTTCCGGCCCCCAGTAATCCATCACCATGCCGAGATCGAAATAGTTGGAGTAAATCATCTCCTCTGCGCCGTCCTGATGCGCCTCGGTGCGAATGCCTTGTTCTACGCATTTGCGCGCCCGCACCACCGCTTCCATCCGTGGGCTCAGGGTAACAGGCGAGCTGCCCGACGGGCCGCCCAGGCATTTTTGCAGCCCGGCGGAAACGGCATCTAACCCCCACGCATCGCTTTCTAACGGATTACCGCCGAGCGAGGCGGTCGCATCGGTATAAAACAGCACATCGTGGCGGCGGCAAATCTCACCGAATTGCTCCAACGGTTGCAGCATAGTGGTCGAGGTATCGCCGTGCACCGTTAACAGCAAACGCGGCTTGATGCGAACAATCGCATCTTCAATCTGATCCGGGCTAAACACCTCGCCCCACGGCACCTCAATGGTGTGGACTTCAGCGCGACAGCGGCGGGCAATTTCACACAGCAGATGACCAAAACGGCCAAACACCGGCACCAGCACCTTATCGCCAGGCCGAATGGCAGAAACGAGGATCGCCTCAATACCCGCGCGCGAGGTGCCATCCACCAGCATCGTCCAGCGGTTTTCGGTGCGAAACACTTCGCGGTAGAGCACCATGACTTCGTTCATATAGCCGGTCATTACCGGATCGTATTGCCCCACCAACTGGCTCGCCATCGCCCGCAGTACACGCGGGTCGGCGTTGATTGGCCCAGGCCCCATCAACAGGCGCGAAGGTGGATTAATTTGCGGGAACTGCTGAAAATCAAACATGGGCGCGTCCTTTAGTCTGCAACTGCGTACGATATGAAACGAAAGATTCTTTAAATTAATTTCTGCAACTAATGTGCCACAGACAAAAAATCGACACCAGCGCTGAATCGCTGTTATTTCATACGCAAATACCAAAGAAAACGGGGCGATAAACGCCCCGTCATAACACATTACCCTGGTGCAAAAGCACCGTTATGGTGCATTAGCGTTGTTCAAGCTCATCCAGTTCTCCATACAGGGCAGCGATGTTGTGGATGCGCTGACGCCCTTCGCTCAGCGCAGTGTGCAGCACGGCATTAGACAGCAAATTAACCAGGCTCATGGCGCTGCTGTAGCTGTCGAACGCGGAGACGCTCTCCAGCGGCAAACCGATGTGCCAGCGGCACAGCGACTTAATGCTGGCCGCCTGTGGTTCACTGATTGCTAGCAACGGAATGCCCTGCTGATGCAGCACTTCCAGCAGCGGGCGCACCACGCGCGGGCGGCGGCGAAAAGCCACCACCACCACCATATCTTGCGGGGTGATATCGACCACCTCTTCCGCCAGCGTCTGCCCAGGCTGCGGCATTAGCAGCACCTGACCACGGCTTTGCAGCAGTTGCTGGCGCAGGTGAAGTGCCACAGGCGCGCTGTTACGCAGACCCATAATAAAAACCCGCTTCGCCGTGTTGAGTGCGGTGACGATTTCGGCGAATTGCCCGGCATCCAGCGTATTGACCCACAGCGTCAGATTCGCCATCTCCTGCTTGTAATGGCGCGCCAGGAGCGTGTTGCCCTGCACCGCATCGCGATTCTCGGTCAGCGGCATACCGCTCTGGCGCAGCGTGCGCAGCTCATCGCGCATCTCTTTGAAACGATCATAGCCCAACCGCTTAAACAAACGGCTGACGGTGGCTTTCGATACGCCACTCAAGCGCGCCAGCTCGGCGCTGTTGTAACTCACCAGATCGTCGAAATGATCAATGATAAATGAGGCAATCCGTTGTTCCTGTGGGGATAGCTCGTCAAAGCTCGCCCGTAAACGCTCATCCAGCTGCTGCATAGCTTCTCCTGCAACTTTTGTTTCAGGCTAAGCTGACACAGTGAAACACCCGTCGTCAATCTGGAACAGCTCTTGCTTAGTGTTCTGCACTTACCCGCAGAAAACAGGAAGCGTGACGATGCAAAGTAATATGGCCCCCTCCGGTATGGCGGTAACGCCACACCATCTCGCCAGCGAATCGGCATTGTCGGTTTTACGCCACGGCGGTGACGCGATTGAAGCGATGGTAGCGGCAGCGGCAACCATTGCGGTGGCCTACCCGCATATGAACGGCATTGGCGGTGACGGCTTCTGGTTGATTGTGCCGCCTGACGGCGAACCGCTCGCCATCGACGCCAGCGGTGCGGCTGGGCAGCGGGCGACATGCGAGTTTTATGCGGGCCACACGCAGATCCCCCATCGCGGTACGCTTGCTGCGCTGACCGTACCCGGCACGCTCAGCGGCTGGGATGAGGCGCTGAAAGTCTCCGCCGCGCTCGGTGGCGGGCAGCTTCCGCTCTCACGGCTACTGGCGGACGCAATTCGATACGCCGCAGACGGCATCCCGGTCACCCAGTCGCAAGCCAGCGCCACGCAAAGTAAATATGCGGAACTGGTGGATATCCCCGGTTTTGCGCACACCTTTTTACCGCAAGGTAAAGCCCCGCTGGCTGGCAGCCGTTTTTGCCAACCGAAGCTCGCCCGCACGCTGACTCAGCTTGCCACCGAAGGGCTGGACAGCTTTTATCGCGGTTCACTGGCGCAGTTAATTGCCAGTGAAATGCAGACGTTGGGTTTACCCATTACCGCTCAGGATCTGGCGAACCATCGCGCCCAACGCCGCGTGCCGTTGAAACTGACACACAGCCAGGGCGAAATTTTCAATATGACGCCACCAACGCAGGGGCTGGTATCGCTGGCTATCCTCGGGATTACCGACCATCTGGAGATGGCGCAGGCCAGCGAAGTGCAAACCATTCACCGCATTGTGGAAGCGACCAAGAAGGCCTTCGGCCTGCGCGATCGCTACATCACCGATCCGCGTCACGTCACGCTGCCGGTACAGAGCCTGCTGGAACAAGCACCGCTGGAGCAACTGGCTGCCAGCATCGATGAGCAGCGCGCCGCGCCCTGGGGCCAGGGAAAAGGGCCGGGCGATACGGTGTGGATGGGGGTTATCGATAAAAACGGCCTGGCGGTGTCGTTTATCCAGAGCATTTACCACGAATTTGGCAGCGGCGTGGTGCTGCCGGAAAGCGGCGTGCTGCTACAAAACCGTGGCGCGGCCTTTAGTCTCGATCCGTCACACCTGCTGGCGCTGATGCCGGGCAAACAGCCGTTCCACACCTTAAACCCCGCCGCCGCGCGGCTGAAAGATGGGCGCACGCTGGTTTACGGCACCATGGGTGGCGACGGGCAGCCGCAAACGCAGGCCGCCATTTTTACCCGCCATGTGATGCAGGGCATGCCATTGCAGGAGGCGGTTTGCGCCCCACGCTGGTTGTTGGGCCGCACATGGGGACAGTCGTCAGAGAGCCTGAAACTGGAGGGGCGTTTTAGCGAAGAGACATTCCAGGCGCTACGCGCGTTGGGGCATGACGTCGAGTGGCTGCCGGGAATGAGCGAAGCGACCGGACATGCAGGAGCGATTGTGCGCCACACCAGTGGCATGCTGGAAGGGGCGTACGATCCGCGCAGTAACGGCAGCGCAGCAGGATTTTAAGGAGCGATGATGAACCCGATGTTTGACTGGCCGACCTATATCCGGCTGATGGAACAACTGCTTGATGTCCCGCTGGATGACACACGCCGCGCCGAGCTGGAAATCCAGCTCACCAGAATCGCCGCGATGGCACAACCGCTGATGACCTTTACGCTGCCGCATCGCCAGGAAGGTGCTGGGGAGTACCGGTTATGAATTTATCGATTGCTGAGATCAAGCGCGGTCTGCGGGGAAAAAACGTTAGCGCCTGCGAACTGGCGCACCGTCAGCAAGGCGCAGGAGAGCACCGGCTATGAATTTATCAATTGCTGATATTCAGCGTGGCCTGCGGGAAAAAACCTTTAGCGCCAGCGAACTGGCACAGCAGACGCTGGCGCGCATTGAGCGCGACAATCCGCGCCTCAACGCCTTTACTGGCATCACAGCCACGCGGCTGCTGGCGGAAGCGACGCAACTCGACCGGCAAGTCGCCAATGGCGAACCATTGCCCGCGCTGGCGGGCGTACCCTATGCGGTGAAAAACCTGTTTGATATCGAAGGCGTCACCACGCTTGCCGGAGCGAAACTCTTCAGCCAGCAACCGCCCGCAAAGGCAGATGCTTTTGCGGTTCACCGGTTGGCGAGCGCGGGTGCGATGCTCGCCGGGGCGCTGAATATGGATGCCTACGCCTATGGTTTCACCACCGAAAACAGCCACTACGGTGCAACGCACAACCCGCGCGATCCACAGCGTATTGCGGGCGGTTCTTCCGGTGGCTCGGCGGCGGCTGTCGCGGCGGGAATGGTCAATTTCTCGCTCGGCAGCGATACCAACGGATCAATTCGCGTGCCCGCCTCGCTGTGTGGCATTAACGGGCTGAAACCGACATTTGGTCGCCTGTCGCGCAGCGGTAGCCACCCGTTTGTCGCCAGCCTCGACCATATCGGCCCACTGGCGCGCAGCATTGAGGATTTGACGCGCGTGTATGACGCGTTGCAAGGCTACGATCCGGACGATCGCTGGCAATCCGATCGCGCCAGTGATACCGCCTTGCCGCAGTTGCATGGGGAAAGCAGGCTGCGCTGCGCCGTACTGGAGGGGTATTTCGCGAGCTGGTGCGATGACGATGCCCGCCAGGCCGTTGCACGTGTGGCGCGAGCGCTGGATGCTGACCATGCGATGACGCTGCCGGAAGCAGAGCTGGCGCGAACGGCGGCATTTTTGCTGTCAGCGGCGGAAGGCGGCAACCACTATCTGCCAGCCCTGCGCACCGATGCCGACGCGTTCGAACCCAATTCGCGCGAACGCCTGCTGGCGGGCGCGATGACACCCTCAGCCTGGTACACACAAGCACAGCGGTTTCGCGCCTGGTTTCGCGACAAAACGCTACCGTTATTCGATGGTGTTGACCTGCTGTTAGCCCCGGCAACGCCCTGCAGCGCCACGCTAATTGGCGCACAGACGATGCATATTAACGGCGTCGATTTGCCGGTGAAAGCGAGCATGGGCATGCTAACGCAGCCGATCTCCTTTCTTGGCTTACCGGTAGTGACCGTGGCGCTGAAAACCGCCAGCGGTTTACCGATAGGCGTACAGATTATTGCCGCGCCCTGGCAGGAAGCGTACTGTTTACAGGCGGCATGGCGGCTGGAGCAGGCCGGTCTTCTTTTCCCACAGGATGCAGCATGAACCGAGACAATGTTGATCGCCCGGCGATCCTCAATGAAGTGACGACCGCATTTTACCGTTATGAGCAGGCGCTTATCAGCAACGATATTGATGTGCTGGACGAGTTGTTCTGGGATGACGAACGCACGGTGCGTTACGGCGCAACCGAAAACCTGTACGGGATTGCCGCGATCCGCGATTTTCGCAACGCGCGCCCTTCTGCCGGGCTTGAGCGCGTGCTACGCAATACGACTATCACCACCTTCGGCGATGATATGGCGGTAGCGAGCACCGAGTTTACGCGGGAAAACAGCGAAAAAATTGGCCGCCAGATGCAGACCTGGGTGAAGTTCCCGTGGGGCTGGCGGATTGTGGCGGCGCATGTGAGTGTGATGGGGTAACAAATACCCTCTCCGGTAAAGGAGAGGGAAAAATTAACCTTCGTGCAGCCCGCATTCGCGTTTCAGGCCAAAGAAGCGGGTCTCTTCTTCTGCCATGCCAGGCTCCCATTTGCGGGTGGTGTGCGTGTCGCCCACCGAAAGGTAGCCCTGATCCCACAGCGGGTGGTAGTTCAGCCCGTGTTTTTGCAGGTACTGGTACACCGTGCGGTTATCCCAGTCGATGATCGGCAGCACTTTGAATACACCGCGCTGGATAGCCAGCACCGGAAGTGTGGCGCGGCTACCGGATTGCTCGCGGCGCAGTCCGGCAAACCAGGTTTTCGCGTTCAGGTCGGCGAGCGCGCGGTTCATCGGCTCGACTTTGTTAATCTGGTTGTATTTTTCAATCCCTTCAACGCCCTGCTCCCACAATTTACCGTAGCGCGCCTCCTGCCATGCCGGGCTTTGCTCGGCGCGGTAGATTTTCAGGTTCAGCTTGAGCTTGTCCGTGAGCTCGTCGATAAACTGGTAAGTTTCAGGAAACAGATAACCGGTATCGGTGAGGATCACCGGGATATCCGGGCGCACCTGATTGACCAGATGCAGACTCACCGCCGCCTGAATGCCAAAGCTTGAGGAGAGCACATATTCACCCGGCAGGTTTTCCAGCGCCCAGGCGACACGCTCTTCCGCGCTGAATTTCTCAAGCTGCGCGTTGGTTTCAGAAAGCTGCAGTATGCGTTCTACTTTGGGCAGCTCGTTTAGCGCGTTCAGATCGAGTACGGACATATTGACCTCTCTTATCACCTCTTCCCCCCCGACCGGGGAGGAAGGAATCAGGCGTTATTCCCAGAAATCTCGCGCCGGATCGAGTACCGGGCGGATAATTCCAGCGCGGATGGTGAAGTCGCCAAAACCTTCGCCCTCTTCACGCTCGTGCGCCCAGCGAGCGACCAGTTCGTCGATGGCGCCCAGAATTTCGGGTTCAGTAATGTTTTCGCGGTACATGCGCGGAATGCGTGTACCACTGCGATTACCACCGATATGCAAGTTATAGCGTCCCGGCGCTTTGCCGACCAGGCCGATTTCCGCCAGCATTGCGCGACCGCAGCCGTTCGGGCAGCCAGTCACACGCAGCACAATGTGGTCATCGCCCACACCGTGTTTTTCCATCACCGCTTCGACTTTATCGACGAACGAAGGCAGAAAACGCTCGGCTTCCGCCATCGCCAGCGGGCAGGTCGGGAACGACACGCAGGCCATGGAGTTTTCGCGCTGCGGTTTTACCGCGTCCATCAGCCCGTGGCTGCGCGCCAGTTTTTCGATTTTCGCTTTCTGACTTTCCGGCACACCGGCGATGATCAGGTTCTGGTTGGCAGTAATGCGGAACTCGCCTTTATGGATCTTGGCAATTTCCAGCAGACCGGTTTTTAGCGGACGTCCTGGATAATCCAGGATGCGGCCATTTTCAATAAACAGCGTCAGGTGCCATTTATTGTCGATGCCTTTCACCCAACCGATGCGATCGCCGCGACCGGTAAATTCGTACGGGCGGATCGGTTCAAATTTGATCCCGGCGCGGCGTTCAACTTCCGCTTTGAAAGTATCAACGCCAACGCGCTCCAGCGTGTATTTGGTTTTGGCATTTTTGCGATCGGTACGGTTGCCCCAGTCGCGCTGCGTCGTGACCACCGCTTCCGCGACGGCCAGTGTGTGCTCCAGCGGCAGATAACCGAATTCGCTCGCCGTGCGGGCGTACGTTTTCTTATTGCCATGCTCAATAGACAGACCACCGCCAACCAGCAGGTTAAAACCTACCAGCTTGCCGTTTTCCGCAATCGCCACGAAGTTCATGTCGTTGGCGTGCAGATCGATATCGTTCTGCGGCGGAATAACCACCGTGGTTTTAAACTTACGCGGCAAGTATGTCTGGCCGAGGATCGGCTCTTCATCCGTGGTCGCCACTTTTTCCTGATCGAGCCAGATCTCCGCATACGCGCGAGTGCGCGGCAGCAGATGTTCAGAGATCTTTTTCGCCCATTCGTAAGCTTCAGCGTGCAGTTCAGATTCGTACGGGTTCGATGTGCAGAGCACGTTACGGTTCATGTCGTTGGCGGTCGCCAGCGCGTCCAGCCCAACAGAGTGCAGCATCTGGTGCGCCGGTTTCACATTTTTCTTCAAAATGCCGTGAAACTGGAACGTCTGACGGTTGGTCAGGCGGATGCTGCCGTAAATGGTGTTGTCGTGGGCGAATTTATCAATCGCCTGCCACTGTTTGGTGGTGATAACGCCGCCCGGCAAACGGCAACGCAGCATCATCGCGTGGCGCGGCTCCAGCTTTTGCTCAGCACGCTCGGCGCGGATATCGCGATCGTCTTGCTGATACATGCCGTGAAAACGGATCAGCAGAAAGTTGTCGCCTTTGAAGCCGCCGGTCAGACCATCATGCAAATCTTCCGCAATGGTACCGCGCAGGTAGTTGCTTTCGCGTTTCATACGTTCGGCGTCGGTCAGTTTGCCTTCGACCACCAGTGGGCCTGGGTGTTTTTCGCTCATTAGTAGACATCTCGCTGATAACGGCGCTCAACGCGCAGCTCACTTAAAAATTCATCCGCCGCTTCGGTGTCCATGCCACCAAATTCGGCAATCACATCCAGTAAAGCCTGCTCAACGTCTTTCGCCATGCGATTGGCGTCGCCGCAGACATAAATGTGCGCACCGTCGTTAATCCAGCGCCACAGTTCCGCGCCTTGCTCGCGCAGTTTGTCTTGTACGTAAACTTTTTCTTTTTGATCGCGGGACCAGGCCAAATCAATCCGGCTCAGCACGCCCTCTTTCACGTAACGCTGCCATTCCACCTGGTAGAGGAAATCTTCGGTAAAGTGCGGGTTGCCAAAGAACAGCCAGTTTTTGCCTGGCGCTTCATCGGCGGCGCGTTGTTGCATAAAGGCGCGGAACGGTGCAATACCGGTGCCTGGCCCAATCATGATCACCGGCGTTTGCGGATTCGTTGGCAGGCGGAAATTATCGTTATGCTCGATAAATACGCGAACTTCGCCCTCTTCTTCTACGCGATCGGCGAGGAAGCTGGATGCTCCGCCCGCACGAGCGCGGCCTTCGACGTCATAACGCACCACGCCGACGGTGACATGCACTTCGCTCTCCACTTCTGCCTGCGAAGAGGCAATGGAGTAAAGGCGCGGCGTCAGCGGGCGTAGCAGGCCAATCAGCACGTCCGCATCCAGCTGTGCCGGAGAGAAACGCACCATGTCAACAATCGGCGTGGTCGCAGCGTAGTGCTGCAATTGCGCTTTATCGCCGACCAGCGGCAGGAGTGATTCACTGCGCGTCAGCGTGGCGTAGTTTTCCACGATATTGGCAGTGTTGACCGTCAATTCGTAATGCCATTGCAACGCTTCGGCGAGCGGCAGAGTTTTGCCATCGACCGTGACGGGTTCATCGCCTTTCAGCCACAGCAGCTCAACCAGCTCTTTGACCAACGCAGGATCGTTCTGATACCAGACGCCAAGCGCATCACCCGGCTGGTAACGCAGGCCGGAGTCGCCCAAATCAATTTCGATGTGACGCACATCTTTTTCTGAATCACGACCGGTAATTTTCTGGTTAACCGACAGGCTTGCGCTGAGTGGTGCTTCTTTGGTGTACGGACTGGAGAAGATTTCATTCACTGCGCCGCTGGCGGCAGCAACGGTTTGCGCTGGTGAGGTGGCTGGCGCGCGAGCTTTCAGCACCTCGACGACACGGGCGCGCCATTCTGCGGCGGCGGCCTGGTACTCCACATCCGCATCGACGCGATCCAGCAGACGTTCAGCGCCCAGCTCCGCCAGTTTGCTGTCGAAGTCTTTCCCGGCCTGGCAGAAAAACTCATACGAGGTGTCGCCAAGGCCGAAGACCGCAAAGGCGGTGCCATTCAGTTTTGGCGCTTTCTTCGAGAACAGGAATTTATGCAGCGCAACGGCTTCTTCCGGCGCGTCCCCTTCGCCCTGCGTTGAGGCGACAACGATCAGCAGTTTCTCGTTCGCAATCTGTTTGAATTTGTAGTCGCCCGCGTTGACCAGCGTGACATTGAGTTTCGCGGCCAGCAAATCATCGCGCAGCGCTTCTGCCACGCGGCGGGCGTTACCGGTCTGCGAGGCGGAAATCAGCGTAATAGAAGACGCTTCGGCAACCGGCGTCGCAGCGACCGTCGAGCCGACTGGCTGCTGATTCAGCACGCCCCAGAAATAACCGGAAACCCAGGCGAGCTGGTTCGGCGTTAAATCAGTGGTGGCCGCCTGGAGGCGCGCCAGTTGCTCCGGATTAAGCGGAAGCAACGCGGAAGGTGGGACCTGGGTCGTCATGCGTCGTATTGTTCCAGTAGCAATTCCCTTTCGTCTTTCGCGCAGCCTGTGAACGCGCCAACGCCGCGAAATCTATTGGGATATAATTTTAAAAAAGTGAAGTGAAACTAAGGTTAACGGTGGGGATAATAACAATTAAAGAAAGGTTGGAAATAATAAATAACCAAAAGAACTAACCTGTTTTAGTTATAGTTGTTAACACTAAAACCGGTTGAATAACCTATTGAATTATATTGATAAAATGAATGCGTTGCTGTTCGGCTTTTGTCGTAACCGCTTTTAGTGATTTTAATTAATGCTAAAAAAGGTCATTTCCGCTACCATGCGGCGGTTTTTTGTAAGCCTGAGAGTTCATTATGTCGACCACGTTGTTTAAAGATTTCACTTTCGAAGCCGCTCATCACCTGCCGCATGTCCCGCTGGGGCACAAATGCGGTCGTCTGCATGGCCACTCGTTTATGGTGCGCCTGGAGATCACCGGCGAGGTGGATCCTTATACCGGCTGGATAATGGACTTCGCCGAGCTGAAAGCCGCGTTTAAGCCGCTTTACGAGCGCCTGGATCACTACTATTTGAATGAGATCCCTGGTCTGGAAAATCCCACCAGCGAAGTGCTGGCGCAATGGATTTGGGATCAGATGAAACCGGTGGTGCCGCTGCTGAGCGCGGTGATGGTAAAAGAGACCTGCACGGCGGGTTGCGTTTATCGCGGCGAATAAAATGCTTTCGTACCGTCAACCTGCGAGCCTACCAGGCATGCGGGTTGACGGCACATTTGCCCCCGCACACGCCGGTGTATTTAACGCACCAGATAACCGCCATCGACGACTAATAAATGCCCATTAACAAAATCCGAGGCGCGGCTGGCGAGAAAAATTACCGCGCCCATTAAATCCTGCGTATCTCCCCAGCGCATAGCCGGCGTGTGATCAATTCCCCATTTATATTGCTTACGATCTTTGCGAATTATTTGCGTGATATCCGTGGAAAAATATCCCGGCGCAATACCATTTACCTGAATATTAAATTGCGCTAATTCGTCACAATAGGCTTTTGTTAAACCAGCCAGCGCATGTTTTGTCGCGGAATAGGCAGGTGATCCCTGCTGACCTAAAAATGAACGCACGGAACAAATATTGATAATTTTACCGCGAAGATTTTTCGCCATCACTTTTGCAGCTTCATGACATAATTCAAAGGCAGCCGTTAAATTAACGCTAATCATCGGATCCCAATCGGCGCGATTAAACTCCCAGACATTATTCATTTTGCAGATGCCTGCATTATTCACCAGAATATCAACCGTACCGAAGCGCTCACAGCAGGCGCTGATTATCTTTTGCGGCGCCCCTTCGGCGGTAATATCAACTTCCATAAATTCAACATCTACGCCCTGCTGCTTAATGGCTTCTTCTGTTTCCCCGCCATCCGAGGTAATTGCGGGAATAAAAACATTTGCCCCTGCCTTTGCCAGCGCGACGGAAAAGGCCTGCCCTAATCCACTATTACCGCCAGTGACAATGGCGGTTTTGCCCTGTAAGGAGAAAAAGTCCAGCGAAAAATTATTAATTGACCTGATTGACATTGCGTGTTCCAAAATCCTTTTAGAAAAAAAGCAACGCCTCGTAATAATGAAGCGACCTTTTGCAATATTTAAATATCGTGACCGGACGTTTTCTAACACAGATAAATAAAATGACACTTGATAAAGGTCAAAGTTAAATTATCACGAGAATTCACTTCGGAATAATCACTTTCGATTTCCCTTTCTGGATTAAAAAACCCGCCAGCGGCGGGTTTCTATTAAGCAATATTGAGGTATTTGTGTGTCTGCATCGACAGCCGCCAGTTGCGAGCGATACAGGTTTCAATACACAAGCGTGTCGCATCCTCTTTCTGGCTTATCGGCTGTAAGGCGATCACCCGCTGTTTATCATCGTGCAATTGAGCCAGCAGCTCGTCCAACGCTTCAATATCGCGCAGGCGACCAACAGGGTGCTTAATTTCATCGGCGCGTTCCAGCGCCTGCTGGAGTACATCATAGCCGCCGCGCATATTCACTTTCGGCGATACGGTGACCCAGGTGGCGTGCGACGTACGAACATCGTGCGTGCCGCTGGTTTCAATCTGACAGCTAAAGCCGTTGTGCTCCAGCAGCATGGTCAGCGGGGTGAGATCGTGAATACAGGGTTCACCGCCGGTGATGACCACATGGCGCGCTGTCCAGCCCTGACGCTGGATAATGGCGAGCAGATCTTCGCTGCTTGCCGCGCCCCATTTGTCGCTCTCTTTGGTCTTCGCGAGAATGCTGTACAGCGAAACCTCCCGATCCTCGAGCTTATCCCAGGTGTGTTTGGTATCGCACCAGGCGCAACCCACCGGGCATCCCTGTAAACGAATAAAAATGGCGGGAACGCCGGTGAAGTAACCCTCGCCTTGCAGGGTCTGGAACATCTCGTTAATCGGGTACTGCATCGTCGCTCTTATTACCAGGGAAAAACGCCATTATTGCAGATAACCCTCAAGGGATCATGTGCCATTTGCGCCGCGCACGGCGGCTCTTTAAACCGCTGATAATGAAAACTATCAGTTATGGCAAATTGTCATTACCCGCTATCAGCCGCTATCCTATGACGGTTCTTTCCCAGATTTTGCCTCGCAAGGATGATGTAAATGGCGCGCATATTGGCACTGCTGCTGGTGCTGAGTTTTACCCTTCCGGCGCTGGCTGTGCCTGTTCCACCGATGAATGGCGTGGTTAACGATGCCGAAAATCAGTTAAGCCTTTGGCAGCGTAAAGCGCTAACCCAGCAGGTAAGCGACCTGAATGCCCGCACGGGTACGCAAACCGCCGTATTGCTGGTACCAACGACAAATGGTGAAACTATTGAGCAGTTCGCCAACGCGGTGTTTCACCGTTGGCAGCTTGGTGATGCCCAGCGTAATGACGGCGTATTGCTGCTGGTCGCCTGGCAGGACCGGAAAGTGCGTATCGAGGTGGGAACGGGTCTTGAGGATATGCTAACCAACGCACTTGCAAAGCAAATTATTGATGAATACATGATTCCAGCCTTCAGACAGGATGACCTGAATACCGGGATTGTGCGCGGCGTTGAGGGGATCACCACCGTGCTTGCCAGCCAACCACTGCCCAAAGCGCAGTCCCCTTCGTTTTTTCAGCAAATGGCAGCTTGGTTTTCTCTGTGGAAGAGTTTGATTGTGTTGGCGGTGGTGATCATTGCCCTGACGGTTAAGGGTAACATTCGCACACTAGCTGGACTGTTTCTTATCGCCTGCCCTCTGGCCGTGATTTTGTTCGCGTTCAGTGAACAAAACCCTTTGCTGCTGCCTTTTACGATATTCTGCGCCGCCGTGCCCATTTTTATTTTGCTGATGATTTTGTGTGTATGGTTGATTTACCCGCAACGGCTTACCGCCGCAGGCCGGCAAAAATATCGTGAGAGCAGGCAACTGAGTCAGTTTCGCGGAGGCGAGACCAGCACCGACACACCCCATTACACCAGCAGCGAGAGTTCCAGCCATAACAGTAGCGACAGCTCCAGCGGTGGTGGCGGTTCGAGTGACGGCGGCGGTTCTTCGGGAAATTGGTAAGCCGTAAAATCGCAAAAGAAATGATGTAACAAGATATTATTTATTTTATATTTTGAATTATATTTACTG
Source organism: Kosakonia quasisacchari (assembly GCF_004331415.1). Taxonomy (GTDB): domain Bacteria; phylum Pseudomonadota; class Gammaproteobacteria; order Enterobacterales; family Enterobacteriaceae; genus Kosakonia; species Kosakonia quasisacchari. The sequence goes on along the minus strand of NZ_SJOP01000010.1, from coordinate 35,587 downwards.
ATAATTAGCAGGCTAACAAAATAAAAACAATCCATTAAAAATCATTGAGATAAATATTTTACGACGCGTTACGGAATCTTTTTATTTTATCGGTTGTCATAGGCAAATCCCCTGCGCTTTATTCCTTAAAACCAGCTTAAGAAACCCCGCTTTTGTACTTCATTTTATTGATATGGCGTTTAGCTTTCTGTGCCTACAATCCGCCAGAACAACCATGATGAGAAAGCGTTGATGAATACATTATTGATTACGGGTGTCACTGGGTTTCTTGGCGGGGCGGTATTAGAAAAAGTTCTTAACGACAATGTACCGATGAATTTATTGCTGCTGGTTCGGGCCGAAGATAGCGAAGCCGGGCTTGCGCGCGTTAAAAGTAATATGCGCAAATTCAACTTCGGTGAAGAGGTACTGAACTCGCTTTCGACGTCGCAGATCCTGCTCGGCGATTTGGGCGAACCAGAGGGTTTTATTGCCGATCCGCGCCTGGAAAAGGTAACCCACGTGCTGAACTGCGCGGCGGTGGCCTCTTTTGGTAATAATCCGCTGGTCTGGAAAGTCAACGTGGAAGGCACGCTGGCCTTTGCACGCCGGATGTCGCAAGTTGCCGGGTTACAGCGTTTTCTACACGTTGGCACCGCGATGTCTTGTACCCCGGAGCCGGATTCACTGGTACCGGAAAGCAGCGAGTTTCGCGAGAATGCCGAGCACCTGGTGACCTATACGCACTCCAAATCCACTATCGAACAACTGATGCGCAAAGAGTGCCCACAGTTGCCGCTGGTTATTGCACGTCCATCTATTGTCGTCGGCCACACCAGCCACGGCTGCACCCCGTCTACCAGCATCTTCTGGGTGTTCAGCATGGGGCTGATGTTGCAAAAATTTATGTGTTCACTGGAAGATCGCGTTGATGTGATCCCGGTGGATTACTGCGCCGACGCGCTGCTAATGCTGCTTAGCGGACAGATTGCTCAGGGTGAAGTGGTGCATATTTCCGCCGGTGAAGAGAATAGCGTACGCTTTGCCGATATCGACCGGGCAATGGCGCTGGCGCTGGAAAAAGCGCCGGTTGGCGATAAATACGCGCAGGTTAGCTATGAAACGCTGGTAAAAATGCGCCGCGAGCTGAAGGATATTTTCGGGCCGTGCAATGAGCGCCTGATGTTGAAAGCGATGCGTCTTTACGGTGCGTTTGCCACACTTAATGTGCGTTTCAGCAATGATAAGCTGCTCAGCATGGGGATGCCGAAGCCGCCGCGCTTTACCGACTATATCGCCCGCTGTGTACAGACAACGCGCGGACTAACGATTCCGCAACAGATGGAAGTCGATTTTAAGTAGTCGAAAAATAACCAAAAAAAATGCCAGTCAACTGACTGGCATTTTTATTTGATCAACGCTTAGCGATTACGCCTGGCCTTTGATCTCTTTACGACCGTTGAACGGTGCTTGTTCACCCAGCGCTTCTTCGATACGAATCAGCTGGTTGTATTTAGCAACGCGGTCAGAACGGCTCATAGAACCGGTTTTGATCTGGCCTGCAGCGGTACCAACAGCCAGGTCAGCGATGGTAGCGTCTTCAGTTTCGCCAGAACGGTGAGAGATGACAGCAGTGTAGCCAGCGTCTTTCGCCATTTTGATCGCAGCCAGAGTTTCGGTCAGAGAACCGATCTGGTTGAATTTGATCAGGATGGAGTTAACGATGCCTTTTTCGATGCCTTCTTTCAGGATCTTGGTGTTGGTTACGAACAGGTCGTCGCCCACCAGCTGGATTTTGTCGCCCAGCACTTTGGTCTGGTATGCAAAGCCATCCCAGTCAGATTCGTCCAGGCCATCTTCGATGGAAACGATCGGATACTGTTTGGTCAGATCTTCCAGGAAGTGAGTGAACTCTTCAGAGGTGAACGCTTTGTTGCCTTCGCCAGCCAGAACGTATTTACCGTCTTTGTAGAACTCAGATGCTGCGCAGTCCATCGCCAGAGTGATGTCTTTGCCCAGCTCGTAGCCCGCAGCTTTAACCGCTTCAGCGATAACAGCCAGTGCTTCTGCGTTGGAACCCAGGTTCGGCGCGTAGCCACCTTCGTCACCCACAGCAGTGTTCATGCCTTTGGATTTCAGCACTTTCGCCAGGTTATGGAACACTTCTGAACCCATACGTACAGCTTCTTTCAGGGTTTTCGCGCCAACCGGCTGAATCATGAATTCCTGAATGTCGACGTTGTTGTCAGCGTGCTCGCCACCGTTGATGATGTTCATCATCGGAACCGGCATAGAGTATTTGCCCGGGGTGCCGTTCAGTTCAGCGATGTGTGCATACAGCGGCAGGCCTTTAGAGGCAGCAGCAGCTTTAGCAGCAGCCAGAGAAACAGCCAGGATTGCGTTCGCGCCGAAGTTGGATTTGTTTTCGGTACCATCGAGATCGATCATGATCTTGTCGATGCCAGCCTGGTCTTTGGCGTCTTTACCCAGGATTGCCTGAGCGATCGGGCCGTTAACCGCACCAACCGCTTTCAGTACGCCTTTACCCATGAAACGGGATTTGTCGCCATCGCGCAGTTCCAGCGCTTCGCGGGAACCAGTGGAAGCACCTGACGGCGCAGCAGCCAGACCTACGAAACCACCTTCCAGGTGTACTTCGGCTTCAACAGTCGGGTTACCACGGGAGTCGATGATTTCACGACCGATGACTTTAACGATTTTGGACATTAGGTTTTCCTCAGTACAAGTTAAACTAAAACTCCAGACAAACAACGCGCACCGATGGTACGCGTTGCTGTTGTAACTTTTTTACTTCGCCTGGCGCTTCTGATACTCGCTGGCGGCTTTCACAAAACCGGCAAACAGCGGATGTCCATCACGCGGCGTAGAAGTAAATTCCGGGTGGAACTGACAAGCGACGAACCAGGGATGATTCGGCACCTCGATGATCTCGACCAACTGATCATCCCCGGAACGGCCCGCAACACGCAGACCCGCAGCTTCGATTTGTTTCAACAGCATGTTGTTGACTTCGTAACGATGGCGATGGCGTTCAATAATGGTTGGTGTGCCATACAGTTGGCGAACCAGACTGTCATCACCAAGCTGGCACTGCTGTGCGCCGAGGCGCATAGTGCCACCGAGATCGCTCTTCTCCGAACGCTGCTCGACATTGCCTTCTTCGTCACGCCATTCGGTAATAAGCGCCACAACCGGGTATTTACAGTCTGGCACAAATTCCGTGGAGTTGGCGTTCTCCATCCCAACCACATTACGTGCGAACTCAATCAACGCAACCTGCATACCCAGGCAAATTCCCAGGTAAGGAATATTGTTTTCACGCGCGTAGCGCGCGGTGGCGATCTTGCCTTCCACACCGCGGTAGCCGAAGCCGCCAGGGATAAGAATGGCATCGAGACCTTTCAGGATCTCTACGCCGCGCGTTTCAACATCCTGCGAGTCAATCAGCTTGATGTTGACGGTTACGCGGTTTTTCAGGCCACCGTGTTTCAGTGCTTCAATAACCGATTTGTATGCGTCCGGAAGTTCAATGTACTTACCGACCATACCAATGGTGACTTCGCCTGACGGATTCGCTTCTTCGTAAATCACCTGTTCCCATTCGGCCAGGTTTGCTTCCGGACAGTTCAAGCTGAATCGTTTACAAATATAATCGTCCAGCCCCTGAGATTTCAACAGGCCCGGGATTTTATAAATAGAATCGACGTCTTTCAGAGAAATCACAGCTTTTTCTGGAACGTTACAGAACAAAGCAATTTTCGCACGTTCATTAGCAGGAACCGCGCGATCGGAACGACAAATCAGAATATCTGGCTGAATACCGATAGAGAGCAGCTCTTTCACAGAGTGCTGCGTCGGTTTAGTTTTCACTTCACCCGAAGCTGCCATATAAGGCACCAGCGTCAGGTGCATGTAGAGAGTGCGCTCACGGCCAACTTCTACCGCCATCTGACGGATAGCTTCAAGGAACGGCAGGGATTCGATATCACCAACGGTACCGCCGATTTCCACCAGCGCAACGTCATGGCCTTCGCCACCGGCAATAATGCGTTCTTTAATCGCGTTGGTGATGTGTGGAATAACCTGTACGGTTGCGCCCAGATAGTCGCCGCGACGCTCTTTACGCAGAACTTCGGAGTAGATTCGACCAGTGGTGAAGTTGTTGCGACGGGTCATTTTAGTGCGAATAAAACGCTCGTAGTGACCCAAATCCAGATCGGTTTCAGCGCCGTCTTCGGTAACGAACACTTCACCATGCTGGATTGGACTCATTGTCCCTGGATCGACGTTGATGTACGGATCCAATTTCATCATGGTGACGTTGAGGCCACGGGCTTCAAGAATAGCTGCCAGGGAGGCTGCGGCAATGCCTTTACCCAGAGAGGATACGACCCCGCCGGTCACAAAAATATAGTTCGTTGTCATGCTGAACCTGAGAAGTTAGGTTTAAAAGACGATGGAATAACCAGGACGGGAAAGCAGTATACCCGATGATGGCTTACGCCACAAACTTTCATTGCCCCTCTCCTCTGTTCTTCAGGCCGCATCTGCATTGGCTTCTTGCACTCACCTCAGACTTGTTGTGTTTTGCAGCGTCTGAAGATTCGCTCGGTTGCCGCCTTGCTGCGACCCGAATTACTCGAAGAGGCGATTCTCAAGGCATTTCAACAAACTTAAGGAGTGTGAAAATAGCCACTTTTGGGTAAATGTTTTTGACGTAAATCAAGCGCTTGTTATTTAAAAAATCACACAAATCGCGCTTACTAGAACAAATGCTTTAAAGATCATGTTCCTGGCGTTTTACCAGTTGCCAGACATTTTCCATTGTTTCCAGATCTACACCTGTCATTTCCAGACCGCGTTCGCGCACAATGCGCTCAACTTCGCGGAAACGCCGCTCAAATTTAAGGTTGGCTTTTTGCAGCGCCACTTCTGCTTTGACGCCAAGATGGCGCGAAAGGTTGACGGTGGCAAACAGTAAATCGCCGACCTCTTCTTCCAGTTTCGCTTCGTCTACCACCGCTTGTTTGGCTTCATCCATGACTTCGTCGATCTCTTCATACACCTTGTCGAGCACCGGGCCGAGCGAAGTCCAGTCAAAGCCGACGGTCGAGCAGCGTTTCTGAATTTTGTGCGCACGCATCAGCGCAGGCAGACTGTGGGGAATATCGTCCAGCGCTGAATGCTGAGATTTTTCCGCGCGCTCTTCGCTTTTAATTTGCTCCCACCGCACCAGCACTTCCGTGCTGTTTCCCGCGTGTGCGTCACCGAAAATGTGCGGATGGCGGCGCTCCAGCTTGTCACTGATGGCGGCGCAAATATCGTTGAAATCGAAACGCCCCTCTTCCTGGGCCATCTGCGCATAAAAAACTACCTGGAACAGCAGGTCACCCAGCTCACCGCGTAAGTCGTCGAAATCTTCCCGCGAGATAGCGTCCAGCACTTCGTACGTCTCTTCCAGCGTGTAGGGCGCAATGGTGGCGTAAGTCTGCTCTTTGTCCCATGGGCAGCCGGTTTTCGGGTCACGCAGACGTTGCATAATCCCGAGCAGACGATCGATTTGAGTCATGAGAAATCCCTGATAATAAGTGTTGAGCCTCGCCCAACAAAGGCGAGGCTCGGGTGAAGAGAAAATCAGCTACCGTGCAGGCGGCGAGCGTCGATAACGTCCGGCACCTGGTTGAGTTTGCCAAGCACGCGGCCCAGCACTTGCAGGTTGTAGATTTCGATATTCATATCAATGGTGGCCAGTTGTTCTTTGGTGTCGCTGCGACTGGCGACGCCGAGCACGTTCACCTTCTCATTGGCGAGAATCGTGGTGATGTCGCGCAGCAGACCGCTACGGTCGTTCGCGGTGACGCGCACCACCAGCGAGTAACCCGCCGAATAACTTTCTCCCCAGACAGCATCAACGATACGTTCCGGCGCCACGTTACGCAGCTCTTCCAGCTGATCGCAATCGGCGCGGTGAATAGAGATCCCACGCCCCTGAGTGATAAAACCGACGATTTCATCGCCCGGGATCGGCTGGCAGCACCGCGCGATATGGTGCATCAGATTACCTACGCCTTCGACAACGACGCGGCCATTGTCTTTACTGCGGCTTTGCGGCGTGTACGTTTTCTGTTGCAGTTGCTTCAGCGCGGCGGCGTCCTGCTCCTCTGCGCTCGGTTTGTTGAACTGCGACTGCAGGAAATTCACCATTTGATTGAGACGGATATCCCCGCCGCCAATCGCCGCCAGCAACTCGTCCAGCTCGTTAAAGTTGTAGCGCGGCAGCAGGAATTTTTCCGCCTCTTTCAGGCTGATACCAAGATGCGCCAGTTCATCATCGAGTATCTGACGCCCCGCAAGAATGTTTTTGTCACGATCCTGTTTACGGAACCAGGCGTGGATCTTCGAGCGTCCACGGCTGGTGGTAACGTAACCCAGGTTCGGGTTCAGCCAGTCGCGGCTTGGGTTCGGTTGCTTCTGGGTGATAATTTCGATCTGATCGCCCATCTGCAACTGGTAGGTGAACGGCACGATGCGTCCGCCAATCTTCGCGCCGATGCAACGATGTCCGACATCGCTGTGAATATGGTAGGCAAAGTCCAGCGGCGTCGAGCCAGCAGGCAAGTCCACCACATCGCCTTTCGGAGTAAAGACATACACGCGGTCATCGAACACCTGGCTGCGAACTTCGTCGAGCATCTCGCCGGAATCGGCCATCTCTTCCTGCCAGGCGATCAGTTTACGCAGCCATGCGATGCGGTCTTCGTGCGCCGAACGCGGGCTGCCAACGGTCGCGGTACCCTCTTTGTACTTCCAGTGAGCGGCGACGCCAAGCTCTGCATCTTCATGCATCTGGCGGGTACGAATCTGGATTTCAACGGTTTTCCCGCCTGGTCCAAGCACCACTGTATGGATAGACTGGTAACCGTTCGGCTTTGGGTTTGCGACGTAGTCGTCAAACTCATCCGGCAGATGGCGGTAATGGGTGTGCACGATCCCCAGCGCAGCGTAGCAGTCCTGCAAACGTTCGGCGACAATACGCACGGCGCGCACATCAAACAGCTCGTCAAAGGCGAGATGCTTTTTCTGCATTTTGCGCCAGATGCTGTAGATGTGTTTCGGGCGACCATATACTTCAGCCTTCACCCCTTCGGTTTTCATCTCCGAACGTAAATGGCCAACAAATTCGTCGATATAATGTTCGCGATCGATGCGACGTTCGTGCAGCAGCTTAGCGATGCGTTTGTACTCGGCCGGGTGCAGGTAACGGAAGCAATAATCTTCAAGTTCCCATTTAAGCTGCCCGATGCCCAGCCGGTTCGCGAGCGGCGCATAGATATTGGTACACTCTTTCGCCGCCAGCACGCGCTCATCTTCCGGCGCATCTTTCACTTCACGCAGGTGAGCAATACGCTCCGCCAGCTTGATAACCACGCAGCGAAAATCATCCACCATCGCCAGCAGCATACGACGAACGTTATCGACTTGTTCGGAGGAGACGGAATCTGTATGGGTGGCTTTCAACTGGCGGATAGCCGCCATATCGCGCACACCATGAATCAGGTTGACGACCGACGTGCCGACGCTTTCGCGCAGCACCTCCTCGCTGACCACTTCTGCATCGGCCAGTGGGAACAGTAGCGCCGCGCGCAGCGTGTCGGTATCCATGCTCAGCATGGAGAGGATTTCCACCATCTCCACGCCGCGCCACAGCAGTAATTCCGCGTTCGGATGTCCCTGTGTTTGTCGCAGACAATATGCCCAGGTTTCGGTTAAGCGTTCACACGACGGCTGACTGGTGATCCCCAGACTCGCGATCCATTTGGCCGGATCGAATTCACCCGCTTTGTTCAAATGCGCACTGCGTACCGCAACCATTGTCCTCTCCTTTCAGGGACCGGGCCTGTCGAACTCGACAAGCCGAAATTAATCATTTGTGATTCACAAACAACACCATCGATTCCAGGTGGCCAGTGTGCGGGAACATGTCCAGCATCGCCAGCCGCTGGATCTGGTAACCCGCATCCAATAGCGCTTCACTGTCGCGGGCAAGCGTGGCGGGGTTACAGGAAACGTACACCACTCTGCCCGGCGATAATTTTATAATATGTTGCATCACCCCAGCAGCGCCTGCACGTGCCGGGTCGAGTAAAATTTTGTCAAACCCACGGCTCGCCCAGGGCTGTTTCGTGACATCTTCCTCCAGATTTTCATGAAAGAATGTCACATTCTGCAAGCCATTCTGTTGCGCGTTATCCTGCGCTTTCGCCACCAATTCGGCGACGCCCTCCACGCCGACCACGCTGGCCGCACGTTTTGCCAGCGGTAGTGTGAAATTGCCCATGCCGCAGAACAGATCCAACACCCGGTCGCTGGGCTGTACATCAAGCCACTCCAGTGCGCGCGCCACCATCTGTTGGTTCACACCATCGTTAACCTGAATAAAATCCCGCGGGCTGAACGTTAAGCGTAGCCCGTCAGAGCTGTACCAGGGAGATTCTCCGCTAACCTGTTCTAGTATCTCGCTTTGTGGCGCGAGATACAGAGAGAGTTCCTGAGAATGCGAAAACTGTTCCAGTTTTTCTCTGTCTGTTGCACTTAATGCCGCGGTATGACGCAAAACCATTAATGGGCCATTATCGGCTTCCACCAACTCAACATGTCCAAGCTGACGCACGCCCTGTAACCCACTCAGACATTCATGTAGCGGCGCAAGTAATGCCTCAAGACGAGGCACCAACACCGGGCAACGCGTGACATTAATAATGTCGCTGCCGCCCGCTTTGCGAAACCCCATCTCCAGGCATTGGCCTTTGGGCTGCCAGCTCAGGCTGAGCCGCGCGCGGCGGCGATACCCCCAGGGTTCGCTGGCGATCACTTCATCAACATCCTGCTTCATCAAACGCGCCAGCGCCGCGCTTTTGCTGCGCTGTTGCAGGGCAACACTGGCATGCTGTTGCTGGCAACCACCGCAGACGCCAAAATGCGAACACAGCGGCGTAACGCGCTCGTCGCTATCATTAAGGCGGCGTTTCACCTCACCGCGCGAAAACTGTCGCTTATCCTCTTTAAGCACAATTTCCGCCGTTTCGCCGGGTAAAAGCCCTGGGATGAACAGCGCTTTCCCATGATGGCGCGCAACCCCCTGCCCAAAGGGATCAAGGTCAGTTACTGTTACGGTTACTTTCTGACTAGTCGTCACACGTCGTTTTGCAGAGTAGAATTGCGCCATTGCAGGGATTTATCTCATTTACAGATTAATGGCCTAATTCTCCCATAACGGAACTCCATGACCAACTACAGCTTGCGCGCACGCATGATGATTCTGATTCTGGCGCCCACCGTGCTTATCGGTGTGTTGCTCAGCATCTTCTTTGTCGTTCATCGCTATAACGATTTGCAGCGTCAACTGGAAGACGCTGGTGCCAGTATCATTGAGCCGCTGGCGGTCTCCAGCGAATACAGCATGACGTTGCAGGACAAAGACGCGATTGGCCAACTGGTGAGCGTGTTGCATCGCCGCCATTCCGATATTGTGCGGGCAATTTCCATTTACGATGGGCAGAATAACGTATTCGTTTCCTCTAATTTTCAACTCGATGGCGACGATCTCCGGCTGGCGGAAGGGCAACCTTTCCCGCGCAAACTCAGCGTGACACGGCGCGGCGATGTGATGGTGCTGCGCACGCCAATCCTCTCTGAAGGCTATACGCAAACCAACACGGCACTACCGGCGGATAAAATCACCGGCAACATGCTCGGTTATGTGGCGCTGGAGCTGGATCTCAAATCGGTACGTTTGCAGCAGTACAAAGAGATTTTTATCTCCAGTCTGATGATTTTGTTCTGTATTGGCATTGCGCTGATTTTCGGCTGGCGCTTAATGCGCGATGTAACCAGCCCGATTCGTAATATGGTGAACACCGTGGACCGTATTCGTCGCGGGCAGCTCGACAGTCGCGTCGAAGGCTTTATGCTCGGCGAGCTGGATATGCTGAAAAACGGCATCAACTCGATGGCAATGTCGCTGGCGGCTTACCATGAAGAGATGCAGCACAACATTGACCAGTCCACTTCCGACCTGCGCGAAACGCTGGAGCAGATGGAGATCCAGAACGTCGAGCTGGATCTGGCGAAAAAACGCGCCCAGGAAGCGGCGCGTATCAAATCTGAGTTTCTCGCCAATATGTCCCATGAGCTGCGCACGCCGCTGAACGGGGTGATTGGCTTTACCCGACTGACGCTGAAATCTGAGCTCAATCCCACGCAACGCGATCACCTGCTGACTATCGAACGTTCGGCAAATAACCTGCTGGCGATCATTAACGACGTGCTGGATTTCTCCAAGCTGGAGGCGGGCAAGTTAATTCTGGAAAGCATTCCGTTCCCGCTGCGTAATACGCTTGATGAAGTGGTTATCCTGCTGGCGCATTCGGCTCACGACAAAGGTCTGGAACTGACGCTGAATATTAAAAACGATGTGCCGGATAACGTGATTGGCGACCCGCTGCGTCTGCAACAGGTGATCACCAATCTCGTCGGTAACGCCATCAAGTTTACCGAACATGGCAATATCGACATTGTGGTTGAGAAGCGCGCCATCAGTAACAATAAAGTGCAAGTTGAGATGCAGATCCGCGATACGGGCATCGGCATCCCCGAGCGCGATCAGTCGCGGCTGTTCCAGGCATTTCGCCAGGCAGACGCCAGTATCTCTCGCCGCCACGGCGGTACCGGGTTGGGGCTGGTGATCACTCAACGGCTGGTCAATGAAATGGGCGGGGATATCTCCTTCCATAGCCAGCCAAATCGCGGCTCCACCTTCTGGTTCCACATTAATCTCGATCTCAATCCAAACGCTATCAGCGAAGTGCCCGCCACCGGCTGCCTGGCGGGCAAACGCCTTGCCTATGTCGAGCCCAATGCGACTGCCGCACAAAGTACGCTGGACGTGTTGCACGAAACACCGCTGGAGGTCATTTACAGCCCGTCGTTCTCGGCGCTGCCACAGGCGCATTACGACATTCTGCTGATGGCTATTCCGGTGACGGTGCGTGAGCCGCTCAACATGCAGCACGACCGCCTCGCGCGGGCCGCCGCAATGACCGACTACCTGCTGTTAGCGCTGCCCTGTCACGCTCAGGTGAACGCCGAAGAGTTGAAACAAGACGGCGCGGCGGCCTGCCTGCTAAAACCGCTGACCACGACCCGTCTGCTGCCCGCACTCACGGAATATTGCCGTGCGACCCGCATCACGCAGACTCAGCCAGTGGATGAAACAAAACTGCCGATGACGGTCATGGCGGTGGACGATAACCCGGCCAACCTGAAGCTCATCGGCGCACTGCTGGAAGATCAGGTGCAACATGTCGAGCTGTGCGAAAGCGGTATACAGGCCATCGAGCGAGCCCGACAACTACAGTTCGATCTGATCCTGATGGATATTCAGATGCCGGACATGGATGGCATTCGCGCCTGCGAGCTGATTCGCCAGTTACCGCACCAGCAGCAAACGCCAGTAATTGCCGTTACTGCTCACGCGATGGCCGGGCAAAAAGAGAAACTGCTCAGCGCCGGGATGAACGATTATCTGGCGAAGCCTATCGAAGAGGATAAGTTGCGCAGCCTGCTGCGGCGCTATAAACCCGGCCAAAATATCGGCAGTTGGCTGATACCGCCGGAACAGGCGGCGACACCCGCGAACATCGTGGTTGACGCCGACACCACGCTCGACTGGCAACTGGCGCTGCGCCAGGCGGCCGGGAAAACGGATATGGCGCGCGAAATGCTGCATATGCTGGTCGAGTTTCTGCCGGAGATCCGCAATATGGTGGAAGAACAGTTGGTTGGCGAAGCACCACAAGGGCTTTCTGAAGGGATCCATAAGTTGCACGGCAGTTGCGGTTATAGCGGCGTACCGCGGCTGAAAAACCTCTGCCAGTTGATTGAGCAGCAGTTACGCAGTGGCGTTGCAGCCGAAGAGCTGGAGCCGGAGTTCCTGGAACTGCTCGATGAGATGGATAACGTCACGCGCGAAGCACATAAATTGCTGGGGTAGCCAGGCGCATGACTGTCGGTGGGTGTTTAGATTATCAACACATTGGTTATCCACTATTTGATGGCCAACACGTTGATTATCAACTCAAACCAGCGCGAAGCCAGTGAGAAGGCATTGATATAAGCCCGGTAAGCGTGCATGCCACCGGGCGGTTTGCGGTTACAGTTTTTGCCCAGCTTTCAGCACCGCCGCCACGTTGCGCGCGGTCATGCGGACATTTTCTCCGGCGTTTTCCAGCGCGTCTTCCAGCGAGCAGACTTTGTAGATCACACTGAACACCGCATCGATACCGTGATCGTATACCACGCCAACATCGGCGGTCAGGCTGCCGGCAATGCCGATCACTGGAATATTATGTCGCTTCGCCACTTTCGCTACGCCGACCGGCACTTTGCCGTGCACCGTCTGGCTATCAATACGCCCTTCGCCAGTAATCACCAGGTCTGCGCCAATCACGTACTCATCCAGCGCCAGCGCATCGGTGACGATCTCTATTCCCTGGCGCAGTTCTGCGCCGCAAAACGCATACAGCGCCGCGCCCATCCCACCTGCCGCACCGCCGCCCGCCAGGTGCAGCACGTCCAAATCCAGGTCGCGGGCAATAAGCCGCGCATAATGTCCGAGCGCTTTATCGAGCCTGTCGATCATTTCCGGCGTCGCCCCTTTCTGCGGGCCAAACACCGCCGAAGCGCCCTCTTTTCCGGTCAGTGGATTGGTCACGTCACATGCCACTTCGATACGGCACTCAGCAAGGCGTTTATCCAGGTGCGCAGTATCAATACGCGCCAGCGTTTCCAGCGCCGCGCCGCCAAGGGCAATCTGCTGGCCTTTCTCATCCAGTAGCTTTGCACCCAGAGCCTGCACCATGCCTGCCCCACCGTCATTGGTTGCACTGCCGCCAATGCCAATGATGATATGTTTTACGCCCGCGTCCAGCGCATGGCGAATCAACTCGCCGGTACCCCACGAAGTAGTGATGAGCGGATCGCGTTTAGCGGGTGGCACCATTTCCAGCCCGCTGGCGGCGGCCATTTCGATAAAAGCGGATTGCTCGTCGCCAGAAATCCCATAGAACCCTTCAACCTGCTCGCCGAGCGGGCCTTTTACCGCGACCTTAACGATACGCCCATTGGTAGCGGCGACCATGGCTTCAACCGTCCCTTCGCCACCGTCCGCCACCGGTATTTTAACGTATTCCGCCGTCGGGAAAATTTCACGAAAACCGCTCTCAATCGCGGTCGCCACATCCAGCGCACTTAAACTTTCTTTATAAGAGTCTGGTGCGATCACAATTTTCATAAGCCATCCTTACGCATATTCACCGCTTTAAGCATACACCCAGGAAAGATGAGGAAATGCCAGCCCCCGCAAGGACTGGCAATTTCATCAACGCACCATGCACGGACGTTTGTTATCAAATTTCCAGTCCGGGATCAGGTATTGCATTCCCATTGCATCATCACGCGCACCGAGGCCGTGTTTTTGATACAGCTCGTTAGCTTTCATCACCTGGTCCATATCCAGCTCTACGCCAAGACCCGGTTTGTTCGGCACCTGCACCATCCCGCCTTTGATTTCGAACGGCTGTTTAGTCAGGCGTTGGTTGCCCTCCTGCCAGATCCAATGTGTATCGATAGCGGTGATATTACCCGGTGCGGCAGCGGCGACATGGGTAAACATCGCCAGCGAAATATCAAAGTGGTTATTTGAGTGCGAGCCCCAGGTCAGACCGAACTCGTGGCACATCTGCGCGACACGCACCGAACCCTGCATGGTCCAGAAGTGCGGATCCGCCAGCGGGATATCCACTGATTGTAATGAGAGCGTATGGCCCATTTGACGCCAGTCGGTGGCGATCATATTGGTGGCGGTCGGCAGGCCGGTCGCGCGGCGGAACTCCGCCATCACTTCACGACCGGAGAAGCCCTGTTCCGCGCCACACGGATCTTCCGCGTAGGCCAGTACGCCTTTCAGATGCTTACCGATTTTGATCGCTTCCTCCAGCGACCAGGCACCGTTTGGATCGAGCGTGACGCGCGCCTGCGGGAAACGTTTTGCCAGCGCGGAAATCGCTTCAGCTTCTTCCATTCCGGCCAGTACGCCGCCTTTCAGTTTGAAATCGTTAAAACCATATTTCTCATACGCCGCTTCCGCCAGGCGTACCACGCGATCCGGCGTCATTGCCTCTTCGTGGCGTACGCGATACCAGTCACATTTCTCATCCGGCTGGCTCTGGTACGGCAACGGTGTTTTTTTGCTGTCGCCAACGAAGAACAAGTAACCGAGCATCTCAACTTCGCTGCGCTGTTGGCCTTCGCCAAGCAGGGACGCGACGTTCACACCGAGGTGCTGACCGAGCAGGTCGAGCATCGCCGCTTCAATGCCGGTCACCACATGGATCGTAGTACGCAGATCGAAGGTTTGCAGGCCGCGGCCACCGACATCGCGGTCGGCAAAGTTGCTGCGCACGGTGTTGAGGATATTTTTGTACTCACCCAGCGTCTTACCCACCACCAGCGGGATGGCGTCTTCCAGTGTTTTACGGATTTTCTCCCCGCCGGGGATTTCACCGACGCCGGTATGGCCGGCGTTGTCTTTAATCACCACGATATTGCGGGTGAAGAACGGGGCGTGCGCACCGCTCAGGTTCATCAGCATGCTGTCGTGGCCCGCAACCGGGATGATTTGCATGGAGGAGACAACGGGAGTCGAACTGTATGTGCTCATTTTTAATCCTTTTGGTCTATCAATGACGTCCAAAAACGGGGCGTTTTTTGTCAAACGTCCAGCCAGGGATGAGATACTGCATCGGGCCTGCGTCATTGCGCGCGCCGCCGGGCAGCTTCTTGTATGTCGCGTGCGCTTTTTCGATTTGCGTCCAGTCGATCTCTACGCCAAGGCCTGGCGCATCCGGCACGGCGATTTTTCCCTGACGGATCTCCAGCGGTTGTTTGGTCAGACGTGCGTCGCCCTCCTGCCAGATCCAGTGCGTGTCGATGGCGGTCGGCGTTCCTGGCACCGCAGCGCCAACATGGGTGAACATCGCGAGCGAGATGTCGAAATGGTTGTTAGAGTGGCAACCCCAGGTTAATCCCCAGTCGTCGCACAGTTGCGCCACGCGTACCGCGCCGGAAAGCGTCCAGAAGTGCGGGTCCGCCAGCGGAATATCCACCGCGTTTAACATCACCGCATGGCCCATTTCACGCCAGTTGGTGGCAATCATATTGGTGGCCACCGGCAAACCGGTCGCTCGGCGGAACTCCGCCATCACTTCACGCCCGGAAAAACCCTGTTCCGCGCCGCACGGATCTTCTGCGTAGGTCAGCACGTCATTGAGGCCTTTGCACAGACTGATGGCTTCGTCGAGCAGCCAGGCTCCATTGGGATCGACAGTGATGCGTGCCTCCGGGAAGCGTTTCTTCAGCGCCCGCACGGTGTCGATCTCTTTTTCACCCGGCAGTACGCCGCCCTTGAGTTTGAAATCTTTAAAGCCGTAGCGATCCTGCGACGCTTCTGCCAGACGAACGACTGCATCGCTGTTCATCGCTTCCTGATGACGCAGGTGATACCACTCGTGGCTACCAGGCGTCGCCGCCAGGTATGGCAGATCGGTTTTGGTGCGATCGCCAACATAAAACAGATAACCCAGCACCGTCACCGCATCGCGCTGTTTGCCGGGGCCAAGCAGCTCGCACACCGGGACATTCAGCGCTTTACCTAACAGATCCAGCAGGGCGGCTTCCAGCGCCGCCACCGCGTTTACGCGCAGTTCAAAGGTCCAGGCACCTTTGCCGAAAGTATCGAAATCCGCGGCCTGGTTGCCTTTGTGTACGCGCTGCACCACTTTGTTTAGCCGCGCAACTTCCTGGCCGACCACCATCGGTGTGGCATCGACCAGCGTTTTGTAAATCACTTCGCCGCCCGGCGCTTCACCGACGCCAGTATTACCGGCGTTGTCGGTGAGCACCACGATGTTGCGGGTGAAGTAAGCGTTATGCGCGCCGCCGATGTTCATCAACATGCTGTCATGCCCGGCAACGGGAATGACTTTCATCTCTGTGATGGTGGGGCTTGCTTGTGTGTTCATCATTCACGTCCTGTCACAGGTTTCAGTACGATACGCTTGATATCACCCACCAGAACCAGGTAACTCAGTACCGCCACCAGCGCATGGATACCGACATAAATCAGCGCGCCGTTAAACGAGCCAGTCGTGCCAACAATGTAGCCAATGGCAATTGGCGTTACGATGCCGGAGATGTTGCCGAACATGTTGAACAGGCCGCCGCTCAGGCCGCTTATCTCTTTCGGCGCGGTATCTGCCATCACCGCCCAGCCCAGCGCACCGATACCTTTACCGAAGAAGGCCAGCGCCATAAAGGCGATGATCAGCGTTTCGGAGTCTGTGTAGTTGCAGAACACCATGCTCATGGAGAGCAGCATCCCCAACACGATTGGCGTTTTACGCGCCAGATTCAGTGAACCGTAGCGGCGCATTAACCAGTCGGAAATAATCCCGCCCAACACGCCACCGACAAAGCCGCAGATCGCCGGGATTGAAGCAACAAATCCCGCTTTCAAAATCGACATCCCGCGCGCTTGCACCAGGTAAACCGGGAACCAGGTAATAAAGAAATACGTCAGGGCATTGATACAGTACTGGCCGAGGTAGACGCCGATCATCATGCGCGAACCCAGCATCTGCTTGATTTGTGCCCATTTTTCTGAGAACGGAACATGCTGAGCACTTTTCGCCTGATCCATGTTGATCAGCGCGCCACCTTCGGCAATGTATTCCAGCTCTTTCTTGTTCACACCAGGATGCTGGTGCGGCTCGTGGATCATTTTCTGCCACAGGAAGCTGATGAAAATGCCGAGACCGCCCATAAAGAAGAACACATGTGACCAGCCCACTGCATGCGTCAGCCAGCCCATGATCGGGGCGAATATCACCGTCGCGAAGTATTGCGCGGAGTTAAAAATCGCCACCGCCGTGCCCCTCTCCTGCGCCGGGAACCAGGCCGCAACGATGCGGCTATTACCAGGGAAGGAAGGTGATTCGGCCAAACCGACCATAAAGCGCAGGGTGAAGAGCGCAACGATGATGCCAAAGCCGCTAAAGATGTCGACAAAACCTTGCAACAAGGTAAACAGCGACCAGGTGAAGATAGACCAGAAATAGACGCGTTTTGATCCGAAGCGGTCAAGCAACCAGCCGCCCGGTATCTGGCCAATCACATAAGCCCAGGAAAACGCGGAGAAAACATACCCCATACCGACCGGATCCAAACCTATCGCTTTGGACATCTCCGAACCGGCAATCGACAGCGTGGCGCGATCGCCATAGTTGAAGGATGTGACGATAAACAGCATCACCACTATCCAGTAGCGGGCGTTGGTACGCTTTTCAGCGCCGCTCGCCGCCTGGCTAAATGTACTCATGGTTGTACTCCCGAAGCATAAATGTTCTTTTGTCCATTCATCCTGTACGGCGCAACCTGTAGGGGAAGACAGGATGATGTCATTGTGTTTTTGCCGCTCCTGCCGGGTTTGCCACATCCGGCGGGCCGCGTTTTTTTAACTGGCGAGAAAAGTATATGAAGCCCCTTTTCAACTCTCACCGTGCAACAACACAACATTCGTAAGACGCGGCTATTCCCTTTAAGGCATTAGCCCAGGCGGATGGGGAGTACTTCACGGAAATGAAAAGGAACGTAACCGAAGGCGGTTAAAAGAGAGGCAGCATTAAAGAGTGTGAAATGCGTCGCTTGACGCGGCAAAAAGAGGGTTTTCCTCTCCGCTTACGGAGAGGAAAAAAGGCTATTTAAGCAGGGTCGCCCAGTGTTCAACCCACGGATTAGAAATGGTTTCGGGTTCCGGGTCTTCGCTGGCGTCAATCAGCAACATTTCGCCGATACGCTGCGCGCCTTGCTCTTGTAACAGCGCATCGAACTGCTTACCCCCGCCGCAGAAATGGGTGTATGTGCTATCGCCCAGGGCAATCACGCCATAGTGCAGATCGGGCTGATAACCCACGGTATCGCGCAGATAATGGAACAGCGGCGCAATGCTTTCCGGCAAATCGCCCTGACCGGTCGTGGAGGTCACTATCAGCGCGTAATTGCCTTTGTTGTTTTCCCAGTCGCTGGCTTCGGGATCTTCAATTACCGTCGCCTTGTGGCCCTGCGCCTGTAAAATCTCCTGCGCTTCTTCCGCCACCAGCAGCGAATTGCCGTACATGGTGCCAACAAAAATTCCGACCTTCGCCATGCTCATCACTCCTTGCGTGATTCCAGATTGCCCTCATCCTGGCGGCTCACTGGCAATAACTCAACCCTTTCATTTTCAGGGAGAAGCCCGCGCCAGCCAAAGTGCGACAGCGCGCCCATCCAGGTTTCATCCAGCCCGGCGCGAATCGTTAACGGCTCGCCGGTAAACGGGTGCGTGAGCGTTAACTGGCTGGCATGCAGCATCAGGCGGTTACAGCCAAAGTGTTCCGCCGCGCTACGATTTTGCCGCAAATCGCCATGTTTACTGTCGCCAATAATCGGATGGCGCAGATGCGCCAGGTGGCGACGTAATTGATGCTTGCGGCCCGTTTTTGGCTCCAGTTCGACCAGGCCATAACGCGTGGTGGGAAATTTGCTCGTCGCCACCGGCATTTCGCACGTAGCAAGGCCACGATAGTGCGTTACGGCAGGCTGCGCGTCTTTATCGGCGCGGGCGAATTTATCGGCCACTTTATCCAGCTCTTCGACCAGTGGATAATCAAGCAACGCCTCTTCCATCAGCCAGCCACGCACAATGGCGTGATAACGCTTTTGAATCTGATGTTGCTCAAATTGCTGCGATAAGCGGCGACCGGCCTCGCTGGATAAGCCCATTAACAACACGCCGGAAGTGGGCCTGTCGAGGCGATGCGCGGTAAAAACGTGCTGGCCGATTTGGTCACGCACGGTTTGCATGACCACCACTTTTTCATCGCGATCTAACCAGCTACGGTGCACCAGCCAGCCGGAAGGTTTATTCACCGCAACCAGCCACTCATCCTGGTAAATAATTTCCAGCATTAGGCGTCTTCGCCGCTGAACAGCGCGTCGAGCTGCTGTAAATGCACCAGCATCACTTCACGGGAGGGATGGGTCGCCTCAAGGGCAATTTCATAGTACGGCGCAACGGCGAATGCCTGCGGCAACGGCTGCTGGCCATCCAGCAAAGCATGCATGCGAGGAATGAGCACCCATTGCAGCCATTCGAATGGCTCCAGGGTGTCCATACAAAAAGGCTGTGTGCTTTCGAAGGCGCTTGCTGCGGGTGCGTGGGTTTGCCACAGATTGTGCTCGCGCAGTTGCGCTTCGAGAAGATGAAGTTGCTCACGCACGCGTTGATGTTGAGTCATGTAAACCCCCGGAATAATCAGACTGGCGCGCAGCATACCAAAGAGCGGAACAAATAAAAAAAGGGAGCACTGTAAAAACAGTGCTCCCGGTTCGTTTCGCAGCAGTCCCGCTACTCGTGTGCTCCCTGCTCATCCTTGAAAACTTTTCCTGCGGTCTCCTGACCCGTTCATCCTTAAACAGCGCATCTTGCTCACACCACCCCGATGTGACCTGGCCTCATCCGTAAAGCGTGTCCTGGATCTTCCTGATCTGCCAGGTATCCTTACCGGCTCTCATTCTCCGTCCTGGAGGTGTCCGTTAACGCATTCCAGCGATGTCCCCTTGCTTCGTCCTGAAGCCTATCCTTGCAGCACCGTCCTGGTGAGTCCTCGAAACAACATCATCCTGATGTACGCTTCGTTGTCAGACTCCGTGTCGACTCAGATAGAATTACTGATTCTGCCGCGTCTTACAAGAATACTTAACGCAAATTCACCTTTGAACGAAGCCCTAAAATAGCAAAGGTTTTAGATTAACCTCATGATTTAGAATCATTATGAATGAGAAACCGCATCAGATGTATGGGAAAAGACCTGGCGATCTCTTACAGGTCGCGTAAGAGATCTCTCACAAGATGAGTAGTATAGAGGATTACACAACGGGTTCGAGTTGGTCGAGAAATGCCGCCAGGTTTGGGGCAAGAACGGTGCGCTGGCGCGTACCCAGCGTCTCTTTCACCACTTCGCCGCTCAGGTTACACAACGAAATCACATCCAGTTCGCTGTCGAGCGTAGCAATAAAAAGTGTAGGTGATAACTTCAGTCTTTTCTGCGTAACCAGGTGACCAATCAGATTTTCCTGCATACGCACGAAGTCATCCTCACTCCACGTTTGCAGCAGCGTCAGCGTCAGTTCGCCAAAACGCGCAGCCATATCACCGGCAAATTGTGTGGTGTAAAAGGTATGGAGCGGCGTTTGTACCACAATTTCCATGGCCTGTTCAATTGGGTTTACATTTCGTTCTGGCACGAACGGTTTTGGCTGCCAGATAACGTACTTGTCGGTGGAAGAAATAATGCACGGCGAGGGAATACCGTAAAGTTCTTCGCTTTGCGGCCAGCTATCTCGCTGTTCGTGCCACACATTACAATACCGTTCCGTAAAGGCTTTCAGGGCATGCGCCGTCTCTTTTTCCACCGATTTCTCTCTTCACATAAGCCAGGATAAACTCTGCGTCATAGTTTACCTGCAAAATGGCGATGAAACATGTCCTCTTATGATAACCACCAGGCGCTGGCTGGCCTGACGCTTGGCAAAACCACCGATTACCGCGACACCTACGACGCCAGCTTATTACAGGGCGTTCCCCGTTCGTTAAACCGCGATCCGTTAGGCTTAAAAGCCGAGAGTCTGCCTTTTCGCGGCGCGGATATCTGGACGTTGTATGAACTCTCCTGGCTTAACGCGAAAGGTTTGCCGCAGGTGGCGGTTGGCCACGTTGAGCTGGATCACGCCAGCATCAATCTGGTGGAATCAAAAAGCTTTAAGCTCTATCTCAACAGTTTTAACCAGACTCGTTTTGCCAGTTGGCAAGAGGTGCATGACACTTTACAGCGCGATTTGAGCGCCTGCGCCCAGGGTCATGTCAGCGTGGTGCTGTACCGCATTGATGAGCTGGAAGGGCAGCCTGTCGCCCATTTTCACGGCACCTGCATCGACGACCAGGATATCGCGATCGAAAGCTACGACTTTGACGCCGCTCTGCTAACCGATGCCGCCAGCGGTAAAGTTGTCGAAGAGACGCTGGTCAGCCATTTATTAAAATCGAACTGCCTGATCACCCACCAGCCGGATTGGGGCTCGGTACAAATCCAGTATCACGGCGCGAAAATCGATCGCGAAAAATTGCTGCGCTACCTGGTCTCTTTCCGCCATCACAATGAATTTCATGAACAATGTGTCGAACGCATTTTCACGGACATTCAACGTTTCTGCCAACCGGAGAAACTGAGCGTGTACGCGCGCTATACCCGACGCGGCGGGCTGGATATCAACCCATGGCGCACCAATACCGACTTTGTTCCGGCTACCGGGCGATTAGTGCGCCAATAAAACACAACATTTTACTACTCTGCGTGGAAGATCCCACGCGGCAGGTTGTTAAACGTCATAAGCCAGGGCTATTGTAATCACGGGAAAGATAAAATTTTCGTCCCGTAAGGAGTTCACTTGATTACACATATTAGCCCGCTTGGCTCAATGGATATGCTGTCGCAACTGGAAGTCGATATGCTTAAACGCACGGCCAGCAGCGACCTGTATCAACTGTTTCGCAACTGCTCGCTCGCTGTACTGAACTCAGGGAGCCAGACCGACAGCAGCAAAGAGCTGCTCTCTCGTAACGAAAGTTTTGATATCAACGTGTTACGCCGTGAACGCGGCGTTAAACTGGAGTTGATAAACCCACCGGAAGAGGCCTTTGTCGACGGGCGCATTATTCGCTCGCTGCAGGCCAACCTGTTTGCTGTCCTGCGCGATATTCTCTTCGTCAATGGGCAAATTCATAACGCCGGGCGCGTCCAGCATTTAAATCTGGAAAGCTCTATTCATATCACTAACCTGGTCTTTTCTATTTTGCGTAACGCCCGTGCGCTGCATGTCGGCGAAGCGCCAAGCATGGTGGTCTGCTGGGGCGGTCACTCAATTAACGAAACCGAGTACCTTTATGCTCGCCGCGTAGGAACTCAGCTTGGCTTGCGTGAGCTGAACATCTGCACGGGCTGCGGCCCAGGTGCTATGGAAGCCCCCATGAAAGGTGCCGCGGTCGGCCACGCTCAGCAACGCTATAAAGAAGGCCGTTTTATCGGTATGACCGAGCCGTCAATCATTGCCGCCGAACCGCCAAATCCGCTGGTCAATGAATTGATCATCATGCCGGATATTGAAAAACGTCTGGAAGCCTTTGTACGCATCGCACACGGGATCATTATCTTCCCTGGCGGCGTAGGCACGGCAGAAGAGTTGTTGTATCTGCTGGGGATTTTGATGAACCCGGCTAACAAAAACCAGGTATTGCCGCTGATTCTGACCGGGCCAAAAGAGAGTGCGGATTATTTCCGCGTGCTGGACGAGTTTATCGTCAACACGCTGGGTGAAGCTGCACGCAGCCACTACACCATCATCATCAATGATGCGGCTGAAGTGGCGCGTCAGATGAAAAAAGCGATGCCACGGGTAAAAGAAAACCGCCGTGATACCGGGGATGCATATAGTTTTAACTGGTCTATTCGCATCGCACCGGATCTGCAAGTGCCATTCGAACCGACGCACGAAAATATGGCTAACCTGAAACTTTATCCAGATCAACCGGTAGAAACGTTAGCCGCGGATCTGCGCCGGGCGTTCTCGGGCATCGTGGCGGGTAACGTGAAAGAGCACGGTATTCGAGCGATCGAGGAGTTCGGCCCGTATAAAATTCATGGTGATAGTAACATGATGTGCCGTATGGATGACTTGCTGCAGGGCTTTGTCGCCCAGCATCGTATGAAACTGCCAGGCAGCACGTACATTCCTTGCTACGAAATCTGCGCCTGACCTTCAGGGGCGACCCATAAGTCGCCCTTATACCTAAGATTTTTCCCCACATAAATCCCATCGATATCGCCAGGATAATCATACGTTACAGTTGCCCTTAAACGTCGATAAATCACTGCGATAGCGGTTTTTTACAGGGCATTTATCGTCTTTCAACGGTGTGCGTTTGATCGCAAATCTTGCTGGTGATAGCCTTCGCGCGCATAAATTTCACCTCTCGATCATTAAGCAGAGAGATGGTCTAAATATATCCACATAAAAAGTGATTTATTGCAATTGCGATCCCGATCACTGATAGAGTCATAACATAAATGTATCTTTCCGCCGCAAATAATTACGGAAAGAAATTATAAAAAAACCGTGATTGACCGAATTTAATATTACCGCCAGCCTGCCAGGCATTGTATTCGCCCGTCATGCCAGCATTTTGCTTTTCCCAGGAGATTTATAAATGGAAACCACTCAAACCAGTACTCTGGCCACATCGGCTACACGAAGTTCATGGCGTAAAACGGATACCATGTGGATGCTGGGCCTGTACGGTACTGCCATCGGCGCTGGTGTACTGTTCCTGCCAATTAACGCCGGTGTTGGCGGTTTAATCCCGCTGATCATCATGGCCATCCTCGCTTTCCCAATGACGTACTTCGCACACCGCGGCCTGACTCGCTTTGTGCTGTCCGGTAAAAACCCAGGTGAAGACATCACCGAAGTGGTCGAAGAGCACTTTGGTATCGGCGCAGGTAAACTGATTACCCTGCTCTACTTCTTCGCTATCTACCCGATCCTGCTGGTGTACAGCGTGGCAATCACCAACACCGTCGACAGCTTTATGACCCACCAACTGGGTATGACGCCGCCGCCGCGCGCTATTCTGTCGCTGATCTTGATTGT
The DNA here is from genome assembly GCF_004331415.1 of Kosakonia quasisacchari. Classification (GTDB taxonomy): domain Bacteria; phylum Pseudomonadota; class Gammaproteobacteria; order Enterobacterales; family Enterobacteriaceae; genus Kosakonia; species Kosakonia quasisacchari. The sequence goes on along the minus strand of NZ_SJOP01000010.1, from coordinate 11,668 downwards.
CGGCATGATGACTATCGTGCGTTTTGGCGAGCAGATGATCGTAAAAGCGATGAGTATTCTGGTATTCCCGTTTGTTATCGCTCTGATGCTGCTAGCGGTTTACCTGATCCCGCAGTGGAACGGCGCAGTACTCGACACCCTGTCTTTCAATAGCACTTCTCCGACGGGTAATGGCCTGTGGATGACCCTGTGGCTGGCCATTCCGGTGATGGTGTTCTCCTTTAACCACTCGCCGATCATCTCCTCTTTTGCTGTTGCAAAACGTGAAGAGTACGGCGACGAAGCAGAAAGCAAATGTTCCCGCATCCTGGCGTTCGCACATATCATGATGGTGCTGACGGTGATGTTCTTCGTGTTCAGCTGTGTGCTGAGCCTTGCTCCGGCTGACCTGGCGTCGGCAAAAGAGCAGAACATCTCAATTCTCTCTTACCTGGCAAACCACTTTAACGCACCGGTCATCGCCTGGATGGCGCCGATCATCGCGATGATCGCCATCACCAAATCTTTCCTCGGCCACTACCTTGGCGCGCGTGAAGGTTTCAACGGTATGGTCATCAAGTCTCTGCGTGGCAAAGGCAAGAGCATCGAAATCAACAAGCTGAACCGCATTACCGCGCTGTTTATGCTGCTGACCACCTGGGCAGTCGCGACCTGGAACCCGAGCATCCTGGGGATGATCGAAACGATGGGCGGCCCGATTATCGCGATGATCCTGTTCCTGATGCCGATGTACGCCATCGCCAAAGTACCGGCAATGCGTAAATACAGCGGCAAAATCAGTAACATCTTCATTGTTATCATGGGCCTTATCGCTATCTCCGCGATCTTCTTCTCTCTGTTCAGCTAATCTCTTTCGCGCCGCTCTCCACGGGCAGCGCGACTCTCTTTGCAATGGATAATGCGTCATGATCAGCGTATTCGATATCTTTAAAATCGGCATTGGCCCTTCCAGTTCGCACACCGTTGGCCCAATGAAAGCCGGTAAGCAATTCACTGACGATCTGATTGCTCGCAGCATGCTCCACGACGTGACCCGAGTAGTGGTAGACGTGTACGGTTCCCTCTCTCTGACGGGGAAAGGGCACCATACCGATATCGCTATCATTATGGGTCTGGCGGGTAATTTGCCGGATAGCGTCGATATTGATGCCATTCCGGGATTTATTCAGGATGTAAACACTCACGGCCGCCTGCTGCTGGCCAACGGTGAGCACGAAGTCGAGTTTCCTGTCGATCAATGCATGAACTTCCATGCCGATAACCTCTCGCTGCATGAGAACGGCATGCGTATTACCGCACTGGTGGGCAACAAGGTTCTCTATAGCCAGACGTATTACTCCATCGGCGGCGGTTTTATTGTCGATGAAGAACATTTTGGCCAGACCAACAACGCACCCGTCGCTGTACCTTACCCGTACAAGAATGCTGCGGATCTGCAACGCCACTGCCAGGAAACAGGACTTTCGCTCTCTGGTCTGATGATGAAGAACGAACTGGCGCTGCACAGTAAAGAGGAGCTGGAACAGCACCTCACGCGCGTCTGGGAAGTCATGCAGGGCGGAATTGAACGTGGGATCACCACCGAAGGCGTGTTGCCGGGCAAATTACGCGTTCCGCGCCGCGCCGCCGCGCTGCGCCGCATGCTGGTAAGCAGCGATAACACCAGTAAAGATCCAATGCAGGTTGTCGACTGGATCAACATGTTCGCACTGGCGGTTAACGAAGAGAACGCCGCCGGTGGCCGCGTGGTGACCGCGCCCACCAACGGCGCATGCGGCATTGTTCCGGCAGTACTGGCTTATTACGATAAGTTTATTCGCCAGGTGAACGCCAATTCACTGGCGCGCTACCTGCTGGTCGCCAGCGCGATTGGATCGCTCTATAAAATGAACGCATCCATTTCCGGCGCGGAAGTGGGTTGCCAGGGCGAAGTTGGTGTCGCCTGTTCGATGGCCGCCGCAGGCCTTGCGGAACTGCTCGGCGCAAGCCCGGCGCAGGTCTGCATTGCAGCGGAGATTGGTATGGAACACAACCTTGGTCTGACCTGCGATCCGGTCGCGGGCCAGGTTCAGGTTCCGTGCATTGAGCGCAACGCCATTGCGTCGGTGAAAGCGGTGAACGCCGCGCGTATGGCGCTGCGCCGTACCAGCGAGCCGCGCGTCTGCCTGGATAAAGTCATCGAAACCATGTACGAAACCGGGAAAGATATGAACGCTAAGTACCGCGAAACCTCACGCGGTGGGCTGGCGATGAAGATCGTGACCTGCGATTAAGCCTTGGAAGATGCCTCGTTTTGCGAGGCATCTTCCTGATTATCCCCCGCTTCATAGCCTCACGCCGCACGCAATGTTACCCTTAGGCACGATTTCAAGGAGGGTATCTGTGGCTCATCTGTTAATTGTCGACGCGCTTAATCTTATCCGCCGGATCCACGCGGTGCAGGGATCGCCCTGTGTAGACACCTGTCTTCACGCGCTGGAACAGCTTGTGGTTCACAGCCAGCCGACGCACGCCGTGGCGGTGTTTGACGATGAGGCCCGCAGCCAGGGCTGGCGTCACCAGCTATTACCCGACTATAAAGCCGGGCGACCGCCGATGCCGGAGACGCTGCACGCCGAGATGCCCGCTTTACGCACCGCTTTTGAACAGCGCGGCATTCGCTGCTGGGCAACACCGGGTAACGAAGCGGACGATCTCGCCGCCACACTTGCCGTAAAGATGGCACAAGCCGGGCAGCAGGCGACGATAATCTCCACGGACAAAGGCTATTGCCAGTTGCTTTCCCCGACCATTCGTATCCGCGACTATTTCCAGAAACGCTGGCTGGATGCGCCCTTTATCGCGCAGGAGTATGGTGTCACGCCGCAACAATTACCGGATTATTGGGGGCTGGCGGGGATCAGCAGTTCTAAAGTGCCAGGCGTTGCAGGCATTGGCCCGAAAAGCGCGACCCAGTTGTTAAACACCTTCCCGACGCTGGAAGCGCTGTACGAAAACCTCGCGGATGTGCCGGAAAAGTGGCGGCAAAAACTTGAAACGCATAAAGCAATGGCCTTTACCTGCCGTGATGTGGCGCGTCTGCAAACGGATCTGCAACTGGATGGCAACTTACAACAACTGCGGCTGACGCGCTGAAAAAGCCCGCACGGTGGCGGGCTATTCGCCTCGCTTCAGGCCTTAAACGGATGGTGCTTCAGCCAGTGTTCAGCGATATCCTGGCGGCGGCAGATCCAGACATCGCTGTGGCTTTGTACGTAATCCAGAAAACGCTGTAATGCGCGAAAGCGCCCTGGCCGCCCGAGCAGGCGGCAGTGCATGCCAATCGACATCATTTTTGGCGCATGCTCGCCTTCTTCATACAGCACATCGAAACTGTCTTTCAGGTAGGTATAAAACTGTTCGGCGGTGTTAAAACCCTGGGCGGTGGCAAAGCGCATATCGTTGGCATCAAGCGTATACGGCACAATCAGATGTGGTTTCCCTTCCACCGTGGTCCAGAAGGGTAAATCATCGCCGTAATAATCGCTGTCGTAGAGAAAATCGCCCTGTTCGACCACCAACTTACGGGTGTTTGGACTGTCGCGCCCGGTGTACCAGCCAAGCGGCTTTTTGCCAAACAGCGTTTGCAGGATCTCAATCGCCTGTTGCATGTGCTGTCGTTCGGTTTGGATATCGAGATCCTGATAATGGATCCAGCGCCAGCCGTGGCTTACAACGTCGTAATCTGCCGCTTTGATCGCCGCGACAATTTCCGGGTTACGCGCCAGCGCCATTGCCACACCAAAAACCGTCAGCGGCAGACCACGTTGCTGAAAAGCCTGATGAATACGCCAGAACCCGGCGCGCGATCCATACTCGTACAACGAGTCCATCGACATATGCCGCGCGGGGTAGCTGGCAGCGCCAATAATATCGGACAAAAACTGCTCCGATCCGCTGTCGCCGTGCAGCACATGGTTCTCGCCGCCCTCTTCAAAATTAAGGACAAACTGGACAGCAATACGCGCGCCGTTCGGCCAGCGGGCATGCGGCGGTTTTCCCGCATAGCCTGCCATATCGCGGGGGTAGTCGGCGGTGAAATGCCAGAAAGGTTTGTCCGTTGCTGATTGCATGCTGATTCGACCTCTTTACCGGGGCCGCTTTCAGCAAAGCTGTTCGAAACATCCTGAAAGCGGCTTTTTATTGGGATACGCGAGATCGCCATATTTGCTGGTGCCAAGCCCCAGCGTGAGAAGAGATTCCACCATCTTCACCGCGGCCGTAACACCGTCGATCACCGGAATGCCCAGCTCTTGCGTCAACTCGCAGGCGAGATTCGCCATGCCGCCGCAACCGAGCACAATGGCACCGCTGTGATCTTCCCGTTTAGCTTGTATACAACGTTCGCGTACCTTTTGCTGAGCAAGACCCGTGCCATCTTCCAGCGCCAGTACCGGTAAATCGATGGCATGCAGCGCCGCACAATGGTGTTCGAAGCCATATTGACGCAGTAAATGGCGGGCAATAATCACCGTTCGCGGGAGCGTAGTAACAATCGAAAAACGCGTCGCCACCAGCGTCGCCATATGCATAGCCGCTTCAGCAATACCGATGACCGGCCCGCTCGCCAACTCGCGTGCTGCCAGTAATCCGGGGTCACCAAAACAGGCAATCACGTGCCCCTGTGCGCCTTGTGTTTTGCCCTGTTTGATTTGCTCCAGCACGCCAATTGCAGCAATGGCTTCATCAAAATGCCCTTCGATGGATTCCACGCCCTGCGAGGGGCAACAGGCGAGAATGGTGGTGCCGGGCGCCGCCACACTGCGCGCTGCGCTGGCGATGGTGTCGGTCATTTCAGGGCTGGTATTGGGGTTGATTACTTGTATACAAAATTGGCTCATCAATGTTCTCCAGGCGCACCAAACAGGCGGGCAAAATCCGGTAATGTCTCGCCGCTGCGCTCAAAGCGCAGGCTGGAAACAATGTGATCAAAATGGTGGGCCATTGCATCGCTGAGCCCCGGCAGATCTTTTTTACGCAATAGCGTAATAAGCTGGTCATGATCGTCGCAGCGGCAACCGCGCTGCCAGGGCGCCCCCCAGGCGGCTATCACCAGCGAAGAACGCTGAGCCAGCGTAGTAATAATGTCCGTTACCACCGCATTACCAGAAATGGCCTGAAGCTGGATATGGAAAGCGGCAGAATGGCGAATTGCCGCCGCGCCATCATGGTTTTGATGTGCCTCTTCTTCCTGCGCGATGATGTTTTCTAGCCCCGCAAGGTGCGGCGGCTGCAGATGTTCCAGTACCAACGGCAGGTTGGCGCACTCGATCATTTTACGGGTAGTAAAGATAGCTTTTGACTCTTCAACACCGGGATTGGCGACAAATGCACCACGTCTGGGCGTCATGGTGATCATTTGCACCGTCGCAAGGCGGGTTAATACCTTGCGGATCCCGGTGCGGCTAACGCCAAAAACCTCCGCCAGCGCTTCTTCCGGCAATTTACTTCCCGGCGGCAACTGATGTTCAACGATAGCAGTCAGCAAAGATTGCCAAATGAGATGCTCTTTATCTTCCAGATCCGCAGGGGTTCGCAGCCCGATTTGCTGGTTCATAACACCGTTCCTTTGTTACTCAATTTATCCATTTTTGTATACACCGTTAATTTATTTTGTATACAAAAAATTAAAACCTGGCCTGGTTAATGCAACGAGGGATAGCAGACAACATGTCACTATCTGTATTCAGAGGAGCAGAATCCATGCCAAACCTTGAACCAAATTACGATGCTCGCTACAGCCCACGCCTGACCAATGAAGATTTGGCGCCGACCCGCCATCAGACCTGGAGCTGGTACAATATTTTCTCTTTCTGGATGTCCGATGTGCATAGCATGGGCGGCTATGTGGTCGCCGCCAGCTTCTTCGCCTTAGGGCTTGCCAGCTGGCAGGTGCTACTTTGCCTGCTGCTGGGGATCTGCATTGTGCAACTGTGCGCAAACCTGGTGGCGAAACCGAGCCAAATGGCCGGTGTGCCGTATGCCGTGATCTGCCGTCAGGCATTTGGCGTATTCGGCGCGAATATCCCGGCGGTGATCCGCGGGTTAATTGCATTTGCGTGGTACGGCATCCAGACCTATCTGGCCGCCAACGCGCTGATGCTGGTCATACTGAAATTTTGGCCTTCCCTTACTCCCCTGACCAGCGGCCACTTTCTCGGTCTGTCACATTTGGGCTGGCTCTGTTTCGGCATTATGTGGGTGTTGCAAGCACTGGTGTTCTGGCACGGGATGAGCGCGATTAAACGCTTTATCGATATCGCCGGCCCGGCAGTATACGTGGTGATGATGGCACTGGCAGGATGGATCCTCTGGCAAACCGGTTTCGATGGCATCTCTTTTACACTCGCCAGCAAACAGCTCACGGCAGGCGAGCAAACCTGGCAGATGATCACCGCGACGGCATTAGTGGTTTCTTATTTCTCCGGCCCGTTGCTCAATTTTGGCGATTTTTCCCGTTACGGTAAAAGCATGCAGGAGATCCGCCGCGGCAACCGCTGGGGGCTGCCGTTTAACTTCCTGCTGTTTTCCATTGTCACGGTGATAATTGTTTCCGGGACACAATCGCTGTTTGGCAAGATGATCACCGACCCTATCGAAACAGTGAGCCATGTTGGCAACAGCCTGGCGATGGCAATTGGGCTGCTGACGATGATCACCGCCACCATCGGCATCAACATTGTGGCGAATTTCGTCTCCCCGGCCTTCGATTTTTCTAACTGTTCCCCGCAGAAAATCAGCTTTCGTACCGGCGGGATGATCGCGGCTGTCGGCTCGGTACTGCTAACACCGTGGAATTTGTTCCAGTCACCGGAGTTGATCCACTACACGCTGGATGTGCTCGGCGCGTTTATTGGCCCGTTGTTCGGTATTTTACTGACCGATTTTTATCTGATTAAACGCGGAAACGTGTTTGTCGATGATCTGTTTACCGACTCACCAAATGGGCGTTACTGGTACAAAAATGGTTTTAACCCGAAAGCCATTGCCGCGCTGGTGCCGTCGGTGGCGGTCGGTCTGATTATTAGCTTTATTCCGGCGTTGCATGAAGTGGCCAACTTTAGCTGGTTTATTGGCGCGTTCCTCGGTGCAGGTTGCTACCGTTTTCTGGCGCGCCACGAACGCGAAGGTGTGAGCAGCACATTTACCGCACAGCCCGTGGCGGCAAAGGAGTAGAAACGACGAAGGCCTGAATCATTGCTGATTCAGGCCTTCTGAATAGTGGCGGAACGGACGGGACTCGAACCCGCGACCCCCTGCGTGACAGGCAGGTATTCTAACCGACTGAACTACCGCTCCGCGTTGTGTTCCTGTTAGGGAACGAGGCGCATATTACGGATTGCACCTAATGCCGTCAACGCTTTTTCCATCGTTTTGAATTGTTTGCTGCAAAAATCACCCGTGCGGCGATTTTCCTGCGTTAACAAAACGATTTTACCCGCGCCACAGGCAGCTTCCGCCCTTCTTCTGCACTAAGTCGAGCCGTGATTCATGGGCCGTCAGTTCCTCATCACTGGCTAAAACCACCCGCAAGCGGCTTGCCTGGCGAACAACACGCTGGATCCCCGCATCGCCTGCTTGCGTTTGCCCTTCACCTTCCATCGAAAATTTCATCGATGTCTGGCCGCCAGTCATCATCAGATAGACATCAGCAAGGATTTGGGAGTCGAGTAATGCACCGTGCAGCGTACGTTTGCTGTTGTCTATTTCGTAACGCGAGCAGAGCGCATCAAGGCTGTTACGCTTGCCGGGGAACATTTTACGCGCCAGCGCCAGGCTGTCGGTGATTTTGCAAAACGTTTCGGTTTTTGGAATACCACGGTTCAGCTTGCTGAACTCGTAATCCATAAAGCCGATATCAAACGACGCGTTGTGAATGACCAGTTCCGCACCGCGAATATACTCAATAAAATCATCGGCGATGTCGGCGAACGTCGGTTTATCAAGCAGGAATTCGTCGGCGATACCGTGAACGCCAAACGCTTCCGGATCCACCAGCCGGTCTGGCTTGAGGTAAATATGGTAGTTATTACCGGTCAGGCGGCGGTTGATCACTTCCACCGCACCGATCTCAATAATCTTGTGCCCTTCATAGTGGGTGCCAATCTGGTTCATACCGGTGGTTTCGGTATCGAGGACGATCTGTCGTGTAATTGCTGTGCTCATAGCGGCCATTTATGTCAGACTTGTCGTTTTAAACACAGGAAGTCTACCAGAGATGCTTAAACAGGTAGAGATTTTCACCGACGGATCTTGTCTTGGCAACCCGGGTCCGGGCGGTTACGGGGCGATTTTACGCTATCGTCAGCACGAAAGATTGTTTAGCGAAGGCTACCGTCTCACCACCAATAACCGTATGGAACTGATGGCGGCTATTGTGGCACTTGAAGCGTTAAAAGAGCATTGCGAAGTGGTGCTCAGCACCGACAGCCAGTATGTACGCCAGGGGATCACGCAGTGGATCCACAACTGGAAAAAACGCGGCTGGAAAACAGCGGAAAAAAAGCCGGTTAAGAATGTCGATCTCTGGAAGCGGCTCGATGCGGCACTGAGCCAACATCAAATTCGCTGGGAATGGGTAAAAGGCCACGCAGGTCACCCAGAAAACGAACGCTGCGATGAACTGGCACGCACCGCCGCGATGAACCCAACTCAGGAAGATGTCGGTTATCAGCCAGAAAGTTAAGACTGTCGGGTCGCGCCAACAGTCTGGCGAACGTGGTGCTTGCTGCGACTCTGCTTCATCGGATTGAGCGTCAACGGAATGGTGCGTTTGCGTGCGACAATGAGCTGCATACACCCCAGCGCCGGTAAATGCGTGCTAAGCAGTTTCCCGCCCTGCTTTGTCCAGGGCAGTACGCGAAAGCGGCTATAATGTAACACCTCGAAATTGAGCAGCGATAGCCAGTCAAACTGGCGCATCAGGGTGAACATCCGGCTTTTTACTGCGGGTGAGCGGCGCGCAAAAGGGACCGCTTTGCAAAGACCAAGCAGGCTAATCGGATTAAAGCCGCTCATCACCAGCCAGCCGTCGTCAATGAGCACACGATCCACTTCCTGCAATAACCGATGCGGATCGGTACACCAGGGAAGCGTGTGCGCCAGCAAGCAGGCATCCACTGATTTCTCTGCGAACGGTAAATGCAGCGGATCGGCTCTGACCTGCGCCGGTTCACCGCTAAGGGAAACATTGACCTGATGGGAAATAGCGCAGCTTTCGACATTGATTTCCGCGCTCAGATTGCCGATCTTAAGCAAATGAAATCCATACATTTTTGCCAACCACGGCTTTAGTTCTCCTTCCAGCGCCTCGCGGTAATACGCGCCTTTAGGTAAGTCGCTCCAGCTTGCAGGTGCGGCCAATGTTTGAGGAGTCCTTGCCGGTTTCATCACAACCTTCCGCTACGCTTTGAGAGGTAATTTATGAATCTTAACAGTATTCCGGCGTTCCAGGATAACTACATCTGGGTGCTGAACAATGATGATGGCCGCTGCCTGATTGTCGATCCGGGTGAAGCCGCGCCGGTATTACGCGCCATAGAAGAAAACCAATGGCAGCCGGAAGCGATCTTGCTCACTCACCACCACAATGACCACGTTGGCGGTGTGAAAGCATTGTGTCAGCATTTCCCTAATCTGGCGGTTTATGGCCCAGAGGAAACGCAAGATAAGGGAACCACACAGATTGTTAAAGACGGGGATGTGGTCTCTGTTTTGGGACATGATTTTTCCGTCTTTGCCACGCCAGGTCACACTTTAGGACATATCTGTTTCTTTAGTTCCCCTTATCTATTTTGCGGTGACACGCTGTTTTCTGGTGGCTGTGGAAGATTGTTTGAAGGGACGGCAAGCCAGATGTATCAATCCTTTTGCAAGATCAATGCGCTTCCGGATGATACGGTGATTTGCTGCGCACACGAATATACTTTAGGAAATATGAAGTTTGCGATCAGCATCTTACCGCAGGATCCTGCACTTAACGAATATTATCGAAAAGTTAATGAGTTACGTGCGAAAAATCAAAAAACACTCCCTGTAATTCTGAAAAATGAGCGGAGAATAAATTTATTTTTACGCACGGAAGACACTGATTTAATTGACATAATTAACCAAGAAACAAAGTTGCAACACCCTCAAGAGCGTTTCGCATGGTTAAGGTCAAAGAAAGATAACTTCTGATATTTCCGGGTTGCCTTTTAAAGACGACGCCGTTATCATCGCTCGTCTTTTAAGCAACTACTATTGACACACACATGAAGGCAAAAGCGATCTTATTCGCCTCTGTCTTGCTTGCTGGGTGCCAGGCGTCTAACCATGACGGTACGGTACAACAGCACGCACAGAGCCTTTCTGCAGCTGGTCAAGGGGAAGCAGGGAAGTTTACTAGTCAGGCGCGGTGGATGGACGATGGAACATTCGCCGCCCAGAATAACAGTGACTTGTGGACCTCCATTAGCGACGAGCTAAAGATGGGAATTCCGGAAAATACCCGGATTCGCGAACAAAAACTCAAGTATTTAAGCAATAAGAGCTATCTCCACGATGTAACTTTACGGGCAGAGCCGTATATGTACTGGATAGCAGGGCAAGTTAAAAAACGTAACATGCCCATGGAACTGGTACTACTACCCATAGTGGAGAGCGCTTTTGACCCACACGCGACGTCTGGCGCCAATGCCGCAGGCATTTGGCAGATCATACCGAGCACGGGGCGAAATTATGGTTTAAAGCAGACTCGCAGCTACGATGCGCGTCGTGACATTGTGGCCTCTACCACGGCCGCGCTTGACATGATGCAGCGTCTTAACCGCATGTTTGACGGCGACTGGTTACTTACAGTGGCTGCCTATAACAGCGGTGAAGGTCGCGTGTTGAAAGCGATGAAAGTCAATAAATCGCGGGGTAAACCCACCGATTTCTGGTCGCTTTCACTGCCGCAGGAAACCAAGATTTACGTGCCTAAAATGCTGGCTTTGAGTGATATTCTCAAAAACAGTAAGCGTTATGGCGTGAGTCTGCCAACACCAGACGAAAGCCGTGCGCTGGCGCGAGTCAGACTGAGCAGCCCGGTTGAGGTCGATCAGTTGGCGGAAATGGCCGGGATTTCGGTGAACAAACTGAAAACGTTTAACGCTGGCGTTAAAGGTTCGACGTTAGGTTCAGCGGGTCCACAGTATGTGATGGTGCCGAAGAAACACGCCGATCAACTGCGTGAATCCCTGGCATCCGGCGAGATTGCCGCTGTACAGCCGACCCAGCTTGCGGATAACACCCCGCTGCCAAGCCGGAGCTACAAGGTTCGCTCAGGCGATACGCTTTCCGCCATCGCGGCGCGTCTCGGCGTAAGCGCAAAGGATATCCAGCAATGGAATAACCTGCGCGGTTCGAACCTGAAAGTGGGCCAGAGTCTGACGGTAGGCGCAGGTAGCAGCGCGCAGCGTCTCGCCAGCAACAGCGATAGCATTACCTATCGCGTACGCAAAGGTGATTCGTTATCGAGTATTGCGAAACGTCACGGCGTGAACATCAAAGATGTAATGCGCTGGAATAACGATACCGATAATCTGCAGCCTGGCGATCAGCTCACACTGTTTGTTAAAAACAGCGCCACACCGGATTCCTGAGACAA